>NZ_JBSFGJ010000328.1:0-10505 GCF_053596515.1 Nonomuraea sp. NPDC001684 | reverse complement strand
GCGGTGTCCGTCGCGGCCGTGGCCGTGGGCTGGGGCGAGTACCTCAACGCGTTCCTGCGCAGCCTGTTCGGCTGGACGCTGCCCGAGGCGATCACCCGCTCCCCCGGCCAGGACGGCGGCGTGGTCAACGTCACCGCGATCCTCATCGTGCTCCTGGCCACCTGGCTGCTGCTCTACGGGGCCTCGGAGTCGGCCAAGGCCAACGCGGTGTTCGTGCTGATCAAGATCGCGGTGCTGGTGTTCTTCTGCGCGGTGGCGTTCACGGCGTTCCAGTCCGGGAACTTCACCCCGTTCGCGCCGCTCGGGGTGGCCGGGATCACGGCGGCCGCCTCGCAGGTGTTCTTCTCCTACATCGGCTTCGACGCCGCCTCCACCGCCGGCGAGGAGGCCAGGAACCCCAAGCGCGACCTGCCGCTGGCCATCCTGCTGTCCCTGCTCATCGTCACCGCCGTGTACGTCCTGGTCGCCGTGGCCGCCATCGGGGCCAAGCCGTGGACCGAGTTCGACCCGGAGAGCACCGAGGCGAGCCTGTCGCAGATCGTCGACCAGGCCACCGGCGCCACCTGGCCGGGCGTGATCGTCTCCTTCGGCGCGGTGATCGCCATCGCCAGCGTCGTGCTCACGGTCATCTACGGCCAGACCCGCATCCTGTTCGCGATGTCCCGCGACGGGCTCATCCCCCGGATCTTCCAGCGGGTGAACCCGCGCCACCAGGTGCCGGTCGCCAACACGCTGATCGTGGCCCTGTTCATCTCGGTCCTGGCCGGGCTGGTGCCGCTCGGCCAGCTCGCCGAGGCCACCAGCATCGGCACGCTGTTCGCCTTCCTCATCGTCAACGTCGGCGTGCTGGTCCTGCGCTACCGCAGCCCGGAGCTGCCGCGCAGCTTCCGCACGCCGCTCTTCCCCCTCACCCCGGCACTCGGCGCGATCTTCTGCGTCATCGTGATGGCCGGGCTGGCCGGCGTCACCTGGGCCGCCTTCGGCCTGTGGATGCTGGTCGGCCTGATCTGCTATTTCCTGTACGGCTACGGGCATTCACGGCTGAATGCCGAGGTGCGGTGACATGAAGTTCGACAAGGTGCTGGCCGGGTACATCGCGGAGCCGCGCGGCGGGGACGGGCTCGCGCTGGCCGTCGTGCTGACCCGGCAGACCGGGGGCAGCCTGACGGTCGCGACCGTCCAGCCGCCCGTGACGACCACGCCGGGCCCCGCCCGCGCCGACGAGGGCGCCTGGCGCTCCTACCTGCGCGAGCAGGCCGAGACCGCGCTGGCGCGGGCCCGCGAGCTGGCCGGCGACCAGGCCGAGTACGTGCGCCACACCAACAAGGGCAGCGGGCGCGGCCTGGTGGAGGTGGCCCGCAGGCGCGGCGCCGACGTCGTGGTCATCGGCTCGGCGCCCGGCGGCACCCGGTCCCGCATCACCGTCGGCAGCACCGCCGACCAGCTCCTGCACTCCTCGCCGGTGCCCGTGCTGCTGGCCCCGCGCGGCTACGGCGACGACCCGCCGGCCGCGTTCGAGCGCATCACCGTCGCCTACCGCCGCGGGCCCGGCGCCGACGCCGCCGTCCGGGGCGCGGCCAAGGCCGCGGTCACCCTGGACATCCCGCTGCGGCTGGTCACCCTGGTGGTCAGGACCGGCCGCCGCGTCCAGGTCGAGGAGGACATGCTCGTACGGCTGCGCGACCAGGCCGCCGCGGACCTGCGCGCGGCGGCGCGGGGGCAGCGGCGCAGGCTTCAGGTCGAGGTGGAGCTCCTGGAGGGCCGGAACGTGGCACAGGCGCTCGGCACGACCACGTGGCTGCCGGGAGAGCTGCTCGTGTGCGCCTCCAGCGACGCGGGGCCGCTGCGCCGGGTCTTCCTGGGCGACACGTCCATCAAGATCGTCCAGGCCGCGACCTGCCCGGTCATGATTCTGACCCGCGAGACCTGACGCTCGATTTCACTCGTCAAACTATGACGAAGTAGTGTTGCCACCGGTACAAGAGGGGCGTTTGTTGCGTTCCCTCCCGGACCGGATTCGGCATCTTTTTTCCAATCAGCTTGACCTTAGGCTCCCACCCCTTTACCGTCACTGTGCGTAACCACACCGCGCGGCGTTCTGGGGTAAACCCAGGGCCACGGCTACCGATGGTGCCGAGCCTGGCACCGTACCCCCCGGTGGCTGGGGCATATGCCGCAAGGGAGCACAATCTACTAAGAGCGATACATACGAGAGCCGGGGGGCCACACGATGCCGTCTGAGTACGCAAAGTCGCTGGGTGCACGACTCCGCGCCATCCGCACCCAGCAGGGGCTGTCCCTGCATGGAGTCGAAGAGAAGTCGCGCGGCAGGTGGAAAGCCGTGGTCGTGGGCTCTTACGAGCGTGGCGACCGAGCTGTCACCGTGCAGAAGCTTGCCGAGCTTGCCGACTTCTACGGGGTGCCCGTCTCCGAGCTGCTGCCCGGAGGCGCCGCGCCGAGCCCGCTCGGGCCCACTCCCAAGCTTGTGATCGACCTGGAGCGCCTGGCGACACTGCCGAAGGAGAAGGCCGGAGCGCTTGCCCGTTACGCCGCCACCATTCAGAGCCAGCGTGGCGACTACAACGGCAAGGTCCTGTCGATCCGCCAGGAGGACCTGCGTTCGTTGGCTGTGATCTATGACAAGTCGCCGAGCGAGTTGACCGAGGAGCTCATCAGCTGGGGCGTGCTCGACGCCGAGGCGCGCCGGGCCGTCGAGTCCTTCTAGAACCCACCGCTTCACCCCCGAAGGGCCCGCCAATTCCCCTGGCGGGCCCTCCGTCGTACCGCCCCGAAAATGAACTTTCAATTATTCGGCGAACGCGACAAAGGGCCCGAATCCCAAAGACGGATTCCTGCGGCCTGCACGCGCCCCGAGAGGCCAGGCGCGAAGCGAGGCCCACCAGAGGGACAAGCGGGACCACCAAGGCCCGATGTAGCGAAGACCCGGCCGTCCTGGCGCGAAAAGCCGGCGAAGCCGCGCCCCTCGAAACAGGCCCCACAGGCGTCGCGGTCCCTCCCCCGGCCCCTTTTGGGCACACGTGTCAGCAACAGCCGCCTTGCTCACGTTCATCGGCTTTGTTAGACCCCGCCACCCGCGCTCTTCCGCGCGGCGGCGTCGCCTGGAGAGCCGGGCGGCGGGGTCAGCCCGCCAGCGGCACGTCCACCGGAAGCTGGGGCTGGGCGGGGACGCCGAGCAGGTCTTCCACCGTCGAGACGAACGTCTCGGCCTCGGCCAGGATCTCATTGGCGTCGGCCGCGCTGATGCCGCGGACCACGCCCGCCTCCGCGGCCGCGCGCTTGGCGGCGCTCACGGAGAAGTAGGCGGCCCACTCGGCGAGGTGCGGCTCGGCCTCGGGCAGCAGCTCCCACGCGCTGCGCAGACGGCGCCTGCGGCCCTCCATGGGACGGGGACGGGCGGCCAGGATCGCCGCAGCCGCACGAAGAGCCGCCAGGTGGGCGGCCACATATCGGGATGCCGGGGTGCGAGCGGCGGTCGCCTCCGCCAGGCAGGAACGTGAATCGGTCAAGTGTGCCCGAACCGCAGGCGACAGCCGGGGCCCGGGCGTTTCTCTAGGCCGTGGTGCCATCTTGCGCGCCTCCTTGGAGTCGTGGGCGGCGGCCGGCGTCTCCGCCGGTGAGGCCAACACTCTCAGACGCCACCGACATTTCCGCCGGGCCGGCCGGACGAGGAGCTTCCCCTCTCCCCGTCCGGCCAGGACACGCCCACTCGTCTCCGCCGACGACGAGGACGCGCCCTTCGCCCGTGGAGCCTGGCCACGGGAATCGCTTGGGGAAGCGAACGACCGCGGCCAGGCCCTTGGGTGACGTTGAGCCGCGAGCCTCACCGCCACTAGGTCGAACATAATTTCGATCACGCTCGGTGTCAACCTGTTCCACGAACACAGGTTCGATGACCATGCCGCGAAATGATCGATCCGTCCCGCGACGTCCCTCCGTTCGGGCACGGTGATCGCCGCCCGCGAGGGCGCCAGGAGCGCACGAAGCCGCCGCCACCGGGGGCGGTGGCGGCGGCGGACGGTCAGACCGGACGAGACGGCGGCTCAGGACACGGAGATGGCCCCCGACGGGCACAGGGACACCGCGCGCCGCACGGCCTCCTCCTGCCCTTCCTCGGGCACCTCGCGCAGCAGCACCACCGTGCCCTCGTCCTCACTCTGGTCGAACACCTCCGGCACCGTCAGGGCGCACATGCCCGCCCCGATGCACACCGTCGTATCCGCTGTGATCTTCATCGTGACCTACCAAGTGACAGGGAGGCGGTGCACTCCGTAGACGCTCATGTCCGAACGCATCGGCACCTCCTCAGGCGTTACGGCCAAGCGTAGGCCAGGCAGCCGCCGCAGCAGCGCCGGGTACGCGATGCGCATCTCGGCCCGGGCGAGCTGCTGCCCGAGGCACTGGTGGATGCCGTGACCGAAGGTCAGGTGCCCGCCGACCGGCCGGTGGACGTCGAGGCGGTCGGCGTCCTGGAAGCGGGAGGGGTCGCGGTTCACAGTGGGCAGGTGGAAGGCGACCGACTCGCCCGCCCTGACCAGGTGGCCCTCGATCTCGACGTCCTCCAGGGCGCTGCGCACCGGACCGAGGTGGATGATCGTGAGGTAGCGCAGCAGCTCCTCCACGCCGTTGTCCACCACGGAGGGGTCGTCGCGCATGGCGGCGAGCTGGTCGGGGTTGGTGAGCAGCGCGTACGTGCCCAGCCCCAGCATGTTGGCGGTCGTCTCGTGCCCGGCCAGCAGGAGCAGGAACGCGACCCCGGTCAGCTCCTCGTGGTTCAGCTCCCCGACGAGCCCGCTGAGCAGGTCGTCGGCCGGCTCGGCCCGCTTGCGGCCGATCAGCTCCGACAGGTACGCCCCGATCCTGGCGAACGCGGCCAGGGCGTCGTCGGCCTTGGTCTCCAGGTTGACCAGGATCTTGGTCTCCTCCTGGAACACCGCGCGGTCCTCGTACGGCACCCCGAGCAGCTCGCAGATCACCAGCGACGGGATCGGCAGCGCGAAGGACTGCACCAGGTCGGTGGGCGGCCCGGCGGCCTGCATGGCGTCGAGGCAGGAGTGGGTGATCTCCTCGATCCTGGGTTCCAGCGCCTTCATCCGTCGGACGGTGAACTGTCCCATGAGCAGCTTGCGGTAGCGCGTGTGCTCGGGCGCGTCCATGCGCAGGAAGAACCCGGGCGGCAGCTGCTGCTGGAGCTGCACCCGGGTGGGCACGACGGGGTGCAGCCGCTCCGGACGGTTGCTGAAGCGGGGATCGGCCAGGATCGCGCGGGCGGCCGAGTAGCCGGTGACCAGCCAGCCGAGGTGGCCGTCGGCGAAGGTCAGGCGGTGCATGGCGCCCTGTTGTCGCAGGGCCGTGGCTTCCTCGGGCGGATCGAACGGCCGCCGGCGGGTGATGGGAAAGGTCAGGTCGGACATGCTGGCTCCCTTCCGAGCTCACTCCCTAGAAAACCTCAATCGATGCAAAACTTCAATGCATGAAATTCGTAAATCGGTGTAGAGTTCCGTCATGGTAGGACTGCGGGAGCGCAAGAAGCAGCGCACGCGCCGGGCGCTGATCGAGGGCGCGCTCCGGCTGTTCGGCGAGAAGGGCTACGAGGAGACCACGCTGGCGGAGATCGCCGCCGCCGCCGAGGTCTCCACGCGCACCTTCTTCAGCTACTTCGCCAGCAAGGAGGACGTGCTCTTCTACGACTCCGAGCACCAGATCGAGCGCGCGCTGGCGTTCCTGTCCGCGCCCGCCCCCGGCCAGACGCCCGCCGACCTGCTGCGCGCCTTCATCGAGGACGCGCTCTCGACGTCGGACGACGGCCAGGCCACCTGGTCGGAGCAGACGGCGCTGCGCCTGGAGCTCATCATGCGCGAGCCGCCCCTCCAGGCGCGGGCGCTGCACCTGCTGTTCGACAGCCAGCTCCGGCTGGCGGACGCGCTGTCGGCGGCCTATCCCGGCCGGCTCGACCGGGTCGAGGCGGCGGCCGCCGTGGGGTCGCTGATCGGCGCGGTGAAGCTGGCCGTGATGACCACGCTCAACGACGGCCTCCCGGTGGAGGAGGCCCGCGACGCCGCCCGCCGGGCCGCCGACATCGCCCTCCACGGCCTCCCCCGCTGACCACCCTGCCCGCGCGGCCGCGGGTGGCGGGTGACGGCACGCGTCTGACAGGCTGTCGGCGCGGATGGCGGACAGCTGACGGACCGGCCGTACGCGAATCGGCGCGGGTGGCGGACAACCGGCGGAGCGGCCGTACGGGCACGGCCGGGTGAGGGGGATCGGTGCGAGGACGGACGGGCACGCTCATCCTGCTGCTGTCGGGGCCGGTCCTGGCGGCGGCGTACGCGGCCGTCAACTACGCGGCCCTGCGCACGGCGTCGGGGGCGCGGGGCCCCGATCCGGCGGACCCGATGACCTCCGGCGGCCTGACGTCGCTGGGCTCGGACCTGTGGTGGATCGTCAGGGGCATCGCGCTGGTGGCGGGCGTCGCGGCCGCGGGGATCGCCGTGGTGGGCCTGCTGCTGCTGCGCCGCGCGGCCCAAGGTCGCGGCGCGCTGCTGGTGTTGTCGGGCGTGCTCATCCTGCCGTACGCGCTCGGGCTCGCGGCGGCCGTCTACAACCCCGTGCCGGGGCTGGCCGGATTCTACGACCATCAGGCTTTCGCCGACGCGCTCCCGCCGTACCAGTGGTTCTCGGCCCTGCTCCTGCTGGCGGCGGCCCTGGCCCAGGCCATTGGCATGGTCCGCGCGTACACCGCGGCCCGGACGGCGTCAACGCTCCCGCGCTGACCCGCCGGGGCAGCGGTCGCTGACCCAGGTGGTCCAGCCCTGGCGGGTGCCGCCCGCGCCGGTCGCGGCCCACCCCGCGGGCGCCGGCCCCGAGCCGGGCGGGACGACGGCGGTGCAGACGCCGGCCGGCGGCGTGCCGTCGTAGAGCTCGGCCTCGGTCCAGGAGACGCGGTAGGCCAGGACGGCCCGGACGTTCCACACCACCCGCCGGTCCACGGCCACCCGTCCCGGGCCCGTGAGCACGGGCAGCCAGTCGGGCCCGGCGGCGGGCGCGGACTTCGGCGCCAGGTCGGCGGCGAAGACCAGGTTGACCGCCGCCAGCACGGCCAGGACCGCCGGCCACCCCCGGCGGGCGGTCAGCAGCGCCGCTGCCACCAGGCCCGCCAGCAGGACGAGCGCCGCGAGGGAGGTGGCGACCAGGTCGAAGGAGTCCCGCACCCGGCTGAGGAAGATCGCCTCGGGGAAGTCGAAGGCGATGAACGCGTATCGCTGGAGCCGGTCCCCGGCGTACCGGACCACCACGCCGCCCGTCGCCGCGAGCAGCCCGGCCGCCGCGAGCGCGTGCCGCACGACGGCCCCGCGGCCGGCCCTGGCCAGCACGAGCAGCCCGGCCAGGGTCCAGGCGAGCGCCACGCAGGCCAGGTAACGGCCGTAGGCGTAGTTGCCGATCCGGTGCTCGTCGGGGAGCGCGGCCGAGGAGGCGTAGGCGATGCCCAGGGTCGTGGCCAGCAGGACGGCCGCGAGCACGCGCCGCGGACCCGGCGCCGACCGCCTGGCCACGACGGCGACGGCGCCCGCGAGCCCGACCCCGGCCAGCCCCCAGGTCCCGGCGATCAGGTACCAGAGCTGCCCGGCCGCCCCCGCCAGCGCCCACGCCTGCCCGTCGAGCCCGCTCACCCGCTCGGCCAGGAGGCCGGACAGGTCACGCGCCCCGCCGGGGTACAGCGCCGCGGACAGCACCCGGTTGAGCGCCGTCGCCGCTCCCGCCGCCACCACGGCGGCCACCAGCCCGGCCGCCGCGCCCCTGCGGCGCGCGATGGACAGCCCCGCCGTCGCCGTCCCGGCCACCGCGCCGCGGCGGCGCGCGAAGAACCTCCCTGCCGGGCCCCGGCGGCCCGCGATGAGCAGCCCCGCCATCGCCGGCAGGGTCACCGCCAGGACGACGGTGCCGCGCAGGTGCACCGCCATGGCGTACCCCGCCAGGCCGCCCGCCAGCACCCCCGCCCTGACCGACCCCCTGGCCACGAGGTCGTGCAGCGCGACCAGCCAGGCCAGGACGAGGGTGGGCAGGACCGCGTCGGCCAGCGCCAGCCCCGAGAACAGCAGCAGCGACGGCGACAATCCGCCCGCGAACGCCGCCGCCATCGCCGCCCGCGGCCCGGTCCCCAGCCGCCGCAGCAGCAGGTACGCCAGCGGGAACGCCCCCGCCGCCACCATCGACCCCACCGCCACGACCAGCCGGTAGGCCACCACCGGATCCTGCGTGAACCAGAACACCGGCGTCAGCAGCAGCGGGTAGCCGCCCTGGTAGAAGGTGAAGCCGGTCAGATCCGCCCCGGGCCCGCCGGCCAGCCACCGGGCGGCGATCAGGTATCCGGTCTCGTCCGGGTTGGCCACGGGCCCGGCGTGCTGCCGGAACAACCACAGCCGCAGCGCGACCTGCGCCACCCATCCGATCGCCAGCAACCACCACGAACGCGACCGGCTCCCGCGCCGCACGTACGGGGCAGGAGCCGGAACACGAGCTGCGAACGTCGTCATGGAATTCCCCCTCAAATCGGGGGAAGTCCAGCAAGAGGCGGATAACCCGGCCGTCACCGGATCCGGTTATGCGGACGTTATGCGCGCCTGAAGGCGCCTCTCACATGCACCGGCACGCCCTTGCCGAGCAGGCCGGGCAGCACCTCGGCGACGTTCATCGGCATGCGCACGCAGCCGTGCGAGGCCGGGGAGAGCGGCACCGACAGCGCGCCGTGGAAGGCGATGCCGCCGTTGAAGAAGATCGGGTTGTAGAGCTGCCCCAGGTAGGACTTGTGCCAGCCGCTCGCCCGCCACGTCGTGCGGAAGTCGCCGGTCGGCGTGCGGGCCGAGCCGCAGAAGCGCTGCTCCTTGCCCTGCCAAGTGGTCGTCTCGCAGTACGGGACGCCGCTGCCGGAGGAGACGTGGGTGATGAGCCGCACCTGGCCGTCGATGTAGAGGACCATGATCTGCTTGGTCAGGTTGACCTCGGCGCGGGTCGGCTTGCCGTTGCCCACCAGCACCTTCGGGGTCTTCGGCTGCTCCAGCGCCTCCCACGTCCTGCGGGCGATCGTGCTGGTCGGCGTGATGCCGTTGACCTTCTGGAAGGCCCAGACGGCGGCGAGGGTGGTGCCGCCGTAACGGCCGTCGGCCTTGCCGGGCAGGTAGCCCAGAGCCGCCAGGCGCCGCTGCAGCCAGGTGACGGACGTGCCCTTCGCGCCCAGCTTCAGCGTCTTGCGCGGCGCCGTGACGGGCGCCGTGACAGGCGCTGTGACGGGCGCCTTCGCGGGGCCTGCCTTGGCCCCCGCCGCGCCTGGCGTGCTGGACACGCCGGTGACGGTCGTCGCGGCTGATGTGCCCGCGTGCGCGCCGCAGCCCGTGAGTACGACGGCCCCAGCCGTCAGCAGAGCAGCCACTCCGGGCAGCCGTCGAGCCCCCACCGGTACCACCTCTCATATCACGAACTATCCGGATCGATGGACCCTACACCACCCACCATGAACAGGTAATAAGCCGGTCAACCTGTTTAGAGTGTCCTCATGTCCGAGAAGTTGCCGGCGAACGCCGTCGTCGTGGAGGCCGCCCTGCGCGCGGCGGGCGCCACCGGAGAGATCGTCGTCCTGCCCGAGAAGGCCCCGACCGCGGCGACCGCGGCCGCCCAGCTCGGCTGCGAGGTGGGTGCGATCGCCAACAGCCTGATCTTCGACGCCGACGGCGCGCCGCTGCTGGTCCTGACCAGCGGCGCCCACCGGGTGGACGTCGAGCTCATCGCCCGTACGGCCGGTGTCGCCAAGGTACGGCGGGCCACGCCGGAGTTCGTCAGGACGGCGACCGGTCAGCCGATCGGCGGGGTGGCCCCGGTCGGCCATCCGGCCCCCGTCCGCACCCTGGTGGACAACTGGCTGAGCAAGCACGAGGTGGTGTGGGCGGCCGGCGGCCACCCGCTGACAGTGTTCCCGACGACGTTCGAGGAGTTGGTGGCGATCACCGGAGGCACTCCGGTCGACGTCGAGTAATGTGCGACGAGTGATCGAGTTTCGCGGGGCGGGCCCGGCCGAGTTCACCGAACGCCTGGACACGGTGATCGACATCTACACGGCGGCGATGAACCCGCCCCCCGAGCAGATCGCCGGCCGCAAGACCATCATGCGAAACCACGGCACATATCCCCATTTCCAGTGCTATTTCGCAGAGTTGCGTGACCCGACCGGTGTGGCGCGCCCCCGGACCGTCGGCTTCGCGTACGGCTTCCGCGGCGCGACCGGCCAGTGGTGGCACGACGTGGTGAGCAGGGCGCTGGCCGACGAGGCGGGCGAGGAGGCCGCGCACGCCTGGATGGGCCACGCCTTCGAGCTGGCCGAGATCCACGTGCACCCCGACCACCAGGGCAAGGGCATCGGCCGGGCCATGATCCGGACTCTGTGCGCCGGCCGCGCCGAGCGCTCGGCCGTGTTGTCCACGCACGACCGCCCCACG
>NZ_JBSFGJ010000327.1:0-10555 GCF_053596515.1 Nonomuraea sp. NPDC001684 | reverse complement strand
GGGGCGATCCCGGGTTCGTGGAGGCCGCGCTGAAGGGCTGGGGGGCGGCGGTGCACAACCCCGAGCGGGTGACCGACCCGGTGCACGGCCTGCTGGCCACGCTCGACGTGCTGCGCGAGGGCCTGTCGGTGACCGGCGTGGCGGTCGAGGCCGACGGCGCGGTCACCACGTCCGGCGTGGTGGGCGCGGCGGCCAGGACGGTCCCGCTGGTGTGGCACGGCGAGCCGGTCGGGCTGCTGCTGATCGGGCCGACGGACCGGCGCAGGTTCCCCGCGGCCCACGACGAGCGGGTGATCGCCACGATCACGCCGTACATCGCCGACGCCGCGCACGCCGTACGGCTGACGGCGGCGTTGCAGCGCTCGCGCGAGCGCATCCTGACCGCGCGGGAGGAGGAACGGCGGCGGCTGCGCCGCGACCTGCACGACGGGCTCGGCCAGTCGCTCACCGGCATGGCCATGTCGATCAACGCCGCCCGGCTGACCGTGCACAGCGCCCCCGAGCAGGCCGACCGGCTGCTGGCCGGGCTGCGCGCCGGCATGGACGCCGTGACCGGCGACATCCGGCAGCTCGTCTACGGCCTGCGCCCGCCCGCCCTGGACGAGCTGGGCCTGGCCGGCGCGATCGAGGAGCTGGCCGGGACGCCGATCGAGACGTCGGGCGAGCTGACCGGCCTGCCCGCCGCGGTCGAGGTCGCGGCCTACCGCATCGTGCAGGAGGCGCTCACCAACGCCCGCAAGCACGCCAGTGCCTCACGGATCACGGTGACGCTGCGCCGCGACGACCGGCTGCGCGTCACGGTCGCCGACGACGGGATCGGCCTGCCGCCGGACGCGCGGCCCGGCGTCGGACTGGGCTCGATGCGCGAACGGGCCGCCGAGCTCGGGGGCACCTGCGCCGTACGAGCGGGACCGGGAGGCGGCACGGTTGTCCACGCCGAACTCCCCCTGTGACAATTCGCCATATCCCCGGACGTGTTCTCCCTCTACGCTTACCCCTGACATGCTGACATTCACCGCACTGGGACCGTTCCACGCCTGGAGCGACGGCGTCCCCCTCGACCTCGGCGGCCAGCGGCAGCGGGCGGTGCTCGCCCGTCTGCTCGTGGCGGGCGGCCGGGCCGTGCCCGTGCACACCCTCATCGACGAGCTGTGGCCGGGCGATCCGCCCGCGCAGGCCCTGTCCACCATCCAGGGTTACGTCTCCCGGCTGCGGCGTGCGCTGGAGCCCGGCCGCGCGCCGCGCGAGGAGGCCGAGGTGCTGGTCTCGGCCGCGCCCGGCTACGCGCTGCGCGCCGCGCCCGAGCAGGTGGACTCGTGGCGGTTCGAGGGCCTGGTGAAGACCGAGGGGCCGCCGCCGCAGGTGTGGGCGGCCATGGAGAGCGCGCTCGGGTTGTGGCGCGGGCCGGCGCTGGCCGAGTTCGCCGAGCTGACCTGGGCGGCGACCGAGGCGGGCCGGCTGGAGGAGCTGCGGCTGATCGCGGTCGAGCGGCGCGCCGACGCCGGTCTCGCGCTCGGCCGGGCCACCTCCCTGGTGGCCGACCTGGAGGCGCACGCCTCGGCCCATCCGCTGCGCGAGGAGGCGTGGCGGCTGCTGGCCCTCGCGCTGTACCGGATGGGCCGTCAGGGCGACGCGCTGGCCGCGCTGCGCCGCGCCCGCGCGGTGTGGCGGGACGAGCTGGGGCTCGACCTGTCGGCCGGGCTGCGCCGGCTGGAGGCCGACATGCTGGCCCAGCGGCTGGAGGAGCCGCCGCCCCCGCCGTCCTCAGCGCCGTCCCCGACGCCGTCGTCCCCAGCGCCGTCGTCGTCCGCGCCGGCCGCGGCCGCCGACGAGCGGGTGCTGCGCGTGCTGGTGGCCGACGACCAGGCGCTCGTACGGGCGGGGCTGCGCGCCATGCTCGACAGCGAGGACGGCGTCGCGCTGGCCGGCGAGGCCGCCAACGGCGAGGAGGCCATCGCGGGCGTGCGCGCGCACCGGCCGGACGTCGTGCTGCTCGACATCCAGATGCCGCACCTGGACGGCCTGGCCGCCGCCCGCCGGATCCTGGCCGGGGAACGCCCGCCCAAGGTCGTCATGATGACGACGTTCGGCAGCGACGAGAACCTGTACGCGGCGCTGCGCGCGGGCGTGAGCGGCTTCGTGCTGAAGACCTCGGCCCCCGAGCAGTTCCTGGCCGCCATCAGGGCGGCCGCCGTCGGGGACGCGCTCATCGACCCGGCGGTCACCACCCGGCTGATCTCGGCGTTCGCCGGCCGCACCGACCCGGCCTCGCCGCCGGCGCTGGCCGGGCTCTCCGACGCCCGGCTCGACGTGCTCAAACTCGTCGCGCGCGGGCTGACGAACCGGCAGATCGGCCAGACGCTCGCGCTGCCCGAGGAGGAGGTGTCGGCGCTGGTGAAGTCGCTGCTGGACCACCTGGGGCTGTTCGACCGGGCGCAGCTGGTGATGGCGGCCTACGAGTCCGGATTGGTCACTCCTGGCGACATGGGACACTTTTCGTCGCTTTGACGATAAAAATCGGGTCGTACTAGGCTAATGACGTGGCACAACTGCGCATAGCCCTGGCACAGACGAACCCGACCGTCGGCGACCTCGCCGCCAACGCCGAGCGGCTGGTCGCGTGGACCCGTGACGCCGCCGAGCGGGGCGCTCACCTCGTCGTCTTCACCGAGATGTTCCTCACCGGCTATCCCGTCGAGGACCTGGTGCTGCGCACGTCCTTCGTGGACGCCAGCATCAGGACCCTGGAGGAGGTGGCGCGCAGGCTCGACCGCGAGGGACTGGGCGACCTCCCCGTGGTCGTCGGCTACGTCGACCGCGCCGGCCTGGCCCCCCGCGTGGGGCAGCCCAAGGGCGCGCCGCTGGACGCGGCCGCGCTGCTGCACAAGGGCGAGGTCGTCACCCGCACGGCCAAGCACCACCTGCCCAACTACGGCGTGTTCGACGAGTACCGCTACTTCGTGCGCGGCGACCGGTTGCCGATCTTCCGGCTGCACGGCGTGGACGTGGCGATCGCGGTCTGCGAAGACCTCTGGCAGGAGGGCGGGCCGGTGTCCGTCGTCGGCCAGGCGGGCGCCGGGCTGCTGGTGGTGCCGAACGCCTCGCCGTACGAGAAGGAGAAGGACGACGTACGGCTGGAGCTGTGCGCCCGCAGGGCGCGCGAGGCCGGCTGCGCGCTCGCCTACGTCAACCAGGTCGGCGGCCAGGACGAGCTGGTCTTCGACGGCGACTCGATCGTCGTGGACGGCTCGGGCGAGCTGGTCGCGCGGGCCGGTCAGTTCCGCGAGGAGCTGCTGGTCGTGGACCTCGACCTGCCGGTCGCCGACGCCGAGCCCGGGACGTTCCCCCACGACGCCCTCGACGGCACCACGATCACCGTGGAGCGCCGGGTGCTCTCGCAGGAGCCCGTGGCGCCCTACCCGGCGGCGCCCGCCCCCGTCGCCGAGCGGCTCGACCTGGCCGCCGAGGTGTACTCGGCCCTGGTGCTCGCGGTACGCGACTACGTGGCCAAGAACGGCTTCCAGTCGGTCATCCTGGGCCTGTCCGGCGGCATCGACTCGGCCCTGACGGCGGCCATCGCCTCCGACGCGATCGGCCCGTCCCGGGTCCACGTCGTGCTCATGCCCTCGCGCTACTCCTCCGACCACTCGCTGGCCGACGCCGAGGACCTGGTGGCCAGGCAGGGCATCAACTCCAGGATCGCGCCGATCGCCGAGATCGTCACGGCCTTCGAGAAGGAGATCGAGCTGTCCGGCCTGGCCGCGGAGAACCTCCAGGCCAGGGTGCGCGGCATGATCCTCATGGGCCTGTCGAACGAGCACGGCCACCTGGTGCTCACCACCGGCAACAAGAGCGAGCTGGCGACCGGCTACTCCACCCTCTACGGCGACTCGGCCGGCGGCTTCGCCCCGATCAAGGACGTGCCGAAGACGATGGTGTGGGAGCTGGCCAGGTGGCGCAACGCGCACACCTGCGAGGGCTTCCTGATGGCCGTCGAGCAGCCGATCCCGGAGAACTCGATCACCAAGGAGCCCAGCGCCGAGCTCCGTCCCGACCAGCGCGACACCGACTCGCTGCCGCCGTACGAGGTGCTGGACCGGCTGCTGGACGACTACGTGGAGAAGGACATGGGCTCGCAGGAGCTCATCGCGGCCGGGCACGACCCGGCGCTGGTCACGCGGGTGATCAGGCTGGTGGACCTGGCGGAGTACAAGCGCCGCCAGTACCCGCCGGGTCCCAAGATCACGCCGAAGAACTTCGGGCGCGACCGCCGTCTGCCCATCACCAACCGGTGGCGCGAGACGACGACCTGACCCACCGCCCTCGTCCACCTGAGGAACGACGAGCTTCTTCCGCCAGACGACCGGCAGGCTCGCCCGCCCCCGCCACTCCGGAGGGGCGGGCGGATTGTCGGTCGTGCGTGGCAGGGTGGGCGCGTGGCACAACCGCTCAAAGACCTGATCAACGCCCGGTCCGTCTCGGTGCTGGCCGGCGGCATGGCCGCCGTGTGGCCGTCGTTCCCGCGCGCCCGGTTCACCGAGCGCGCCCTGGCCGGGCTCGGCCCGCTGGAGCTGAAGGGCCGCGTCAGGCACGTCTCCGCGGCCCTCCACGACGCCCTCCCGCTGCCCTATCCGCGGGCCGCCGAGCTGGTGCGGGCCTGCGCCGCGCGCGGGGAGCTCGACCTGTGGAGCGGCTGGCCGCTCACCGACCACACCGCCGTCCACGGGCTCGGCCACCTGGAGGCGGCGATGGCCACGCTGGCGGCGCTCACGCCGTACTCGACGGGCGAGTTCGCCGTGCGCCCCTACCTCGACCGCCACCGCGACGACGCCCTCAAGATCATGTACGGCTGGGCCGAGTCCCCCGACGAGCACCTGCGCCGCCTGGCCTCCGAAGGCTCCCGGCCGCGCCTGCCGTGGGCGCCGCGGGTCGGCTGGCTGATGGCGCCCGGCCCCACCCTGCCCCTGCTCGACCTGCTGCGCGACGACCCGAGCGAATACGTCCGCCGCTCGGTCGCCAACCACGTCAACGACCTGGCCAAGGACCACCCCGACGCGGCGCTCGCCGTGCTGGCCCGCTGGCGGGCGGGCGGCGGCTCGCACGTCGAGCGGGTCGTCCGCCACGCGGTGCGCGGGCTGCTGCGGTCCGGACATCCCGAGGCGCTCGCGCTGCTGGGCGCCACGCCGGGCAGCGGCTCGGCGCGGGCGCTCACCCTGGAGTCCGACACGGTCGCCGTCGGCGGCAGCCTGACCTTCACCGTCACGGTCACGGCGGGCGCGCCCGGCCCGCTGGTGCTCAAGTACGCCGTCCGCCGGGCGGGCTCGCGCCGCGTCTTCCACCTGGGCGAACGCTCGGCCACCGCCGAGGGGGCGGCGTTCACGCTGCGCAGGAGCCATTCCTTCCGCCCGGTCACCACCCGCAACGAGCCGCCCGGCCCGCGCGAGCTCGACGTCATCGTCAACGGCCGCGTGGCCGCCACCGTGCCCTTCACCCTGACCGACGCCCCCGGCCCGGCGGCGCAGGCGGGTCAGGGCATGGCGCGACAGTAGGGCACAGGCCCCCGGAACGACGAACGGAGGCCGTCCCGAGGGACGCGCCTCCGTGGCGGGTGAGGGCGGCTCAGGGCTCGGCGCGGTCTCCGGCCAGCCCGAGCAGGACCATGTCGACCACCCGTTCGGCCAGGTCGGCCGGGAGGTCGCCGGCCGGCCCCCACTTCGACTGCCACATCATCGTGCCGGAGAACAGGGCCATCACCAGGTCGACGTCGAGGTCGGGCCGGAGCTCGCCGGTGGCGACGCCGCGCTCGACCACCGAGCGCAGCGCCTCCCTGCGCGGTTCGACGGCCCGCTTCACGAAGCGTTCCATCAGCCGGGGATAACGATCGGCCTCGCTCATCGCGATGTTCATCACGCACCGGGTGCGGGCCTGGCCCGCCTCCCGGCGCATCGCGTCGAGCAGGACGATCAGGTCGTCACGCACGGAGATGCCGGACAGCGGCGGGAGCGGCGCCTTCAGCGTGGACAGGGCGTCGACGACCAGGTCCTCCTTGTTGGACCAGCGCCGGTAGATCGTGGTCTTGCCGACGCCCGCCCGCGACGCGATGGCCTCGATCGACAGCTCCGACACCCCCATGCCCTCGCCGATCAGGTCGAGGGTCGCGTCGATGATCGCCTTCTCGGCCTTCTCGCTGCGCGGACGGCCCGCCGGGCGGGCAGTCCCTGAATCCTGGATCGTCATCGCGGCCTCACACTACCGCTGGTTCCTTCTGTTCCGCCTGCTGGACCGGGCGCGCCTTGCCCGGCATCCACTTGGCCACCACCGCGACGCCCACCAGGCCGATCACGGCCGACACCATCGCCGTGACGTGCATGCCGTCGACGAAGGCGGCGAAGGCGGGCTTGATCAGCGCATGGCCGCGCTCGCCGAGCTTCCCGGCGAACTCCATCGTCGCCATGATCGACTCACCGGCGGCGTGCGGGGCGCCGGCCGGGAGCGCCGAGGCGATCTCGCCGCGGTAGCTGCTGGACAGGACCGAGCCGAGCACGGCCACGCCGAGCGCGCCGGCGACCTGGCGGACGGTGTTGCTCATGGCCGAGCCCACACCGGCCTTCTCCCTGGGCAGCGCCTCCATGATGGCGGTGGTCGCGGGCGGCATGATGTTCGCCATCGCCGCGCCCTGGACGAAGAAGATGATCTCGATCAGCACCACGGGCGTGTCGACGTCCATCAGCGCGTAGCTGCCCAGCGCCGCGGTCACCACGAGCATGCTGACCGTGGCCGACAGCTTGGCGCCGAAGAGCTGGTTCACCCGCTGGCTGAGCGGCGCGAAGATGAGCTGCGCGGCGGCGAACGGGATCATCAGGGCCCCCGCCTGGATCGGGCTGAAGCCCAGCACGATCTGCAGGTAGAAGGTCAGGAAGAACATCCCGCCCATCATCGCGAAGAAGACCAGGCCCATCATGCCGATGGCCGAGCTGAACCGTACGTTGCTGAAGTTGCGCACGTCGAACACCGGGTTGTCGATGCGACGTTCCCACCACACGAACACGCCCAGCACGAGCAGGCCGGCCACCGTCGGGACGATCACCTCGGCGCTGGCCAGGGTGCCCAGGTCGCCGCCGCGGATGATGCCGTAGACCAGCGCGACCAGACCGATGATCGACAGCAGCACGCCCACCGGGTCGAGCCTGGACGGCTTCGGGTCACGCGACTCGGGCACGAAGGCGGCGATGAGGAACATGCTGATCACCACGATCGGCACGTTGATCAGGAACACCGAGCCCCACCAGAAGTGCTCGATGAGCAGGCCGCCGGTGATCGGGCCGATCGCCACCGCGAGCCCCACGCCGCCGGCCCAGATGCCGATCGCCTTGCCACGCTCGCCGGGCGGGAACACGTTGGAGATGATCGCCAGCGTGGCCGGCATGATCGCCGCGCCGCCGATGCCCATCGCCGCCCTGGCGAGGATCAGCTGCATCGGGTCCTGGGAGTAGGCGCTGGCCAGCGAGGCCAGGCCGAACAGCGCCATGCCGATGAACAACATGCGCTTGCGGCCCGTGCGGTCGCCGATCACGCCGAAGGTGAACAGCAGCCCGGCGAACACCAGCGTGTAG
This sequence comes from Nonomuraea sp. NPDC001684, assembly GCF_053596515.1. Classification (NCBI taxonomy): domain Bacteria; kingdom Bacillati; phylum Actinomycetota; class Actinomycetes; order Streptosporangiales; family Streptosporangiaceae; genus Nonomuraea; species Nonomuraea sp. NPDC001684. The sequence goes on along the minus strand of NZ_JBSFGJ010000327.1, from coordinate 2,942 downwards.
GAGTTGATCGCCCACTCCAGCTGACCCTGCGTCGCGCCCAAGCCGGCATGGGGGTCGGCGATGGTCTTCATCGCCACGTTGAGGATCGTGTTGTCCAGCACGACCGCCAGGAGGCTGAACACCAGCACTCCCAGGATGCCCCACCTGCGTGGATGCCCCGCGTTCTGATCCATGAGAACGTCCTTAATTTCGATACGACCAAGTTTCGCAACGTCACCGTATCGCAAGGTATTCCGATACGCAACGGTCTCGTTTCGTAACTTTCGCCTGACGGGCGGAGTGCGCACGGCGAAACAAACGGGAAACCCCGTTCACCCCCCGCACAGGCCGTCCCAAGGCCCTGCGGACACCGCTGACAGGCCTCCCGGCCTGGACGGCCGGCAGGCTGGAACCACCGCCGGATCAGCTCTTGGTCGCCGCCGGAGGCAGCACGTGCTCCTTGGCCTCGACCGGCGCGCCGGCGATCGGCGTGCCCGCGACCGGCGGACGCCGCCGCCACAGCGGCAGCGCGACCACCACCATGACCACCCCGACCAGCCCCGCCACCACGAACGCCCACGTCGGCCCGCTGCCGTCGATGATCGCCCCGGCGATCGGCGAGGACGCGGCACCGCCGATGAGCAGGGCCGTGCCGTGCAGGCCCATCGCCTCGCCCCTGGCCGCGGCGGGCACCCAGCGGCTGAGCACGTCGACGGTGGAGGACAGCGCCGGGGCGCACAGCAGGCCGGCGGGCAGCATCGCCAGGATCAGCCACCGCCAGTCGGCGCCGGCCAGGCCCACGGGGATGGTCAGCAGGCCCATGCCCGCGATGAGCACCAGGGGCGAGAAGCCGCGCGACAGCCCGCCGTAGACGAAGCCCCCGACCAGCGAGTAGAGGCACCAGATCGCCACGGCGAGGCCCACCCACTGCGTCTCGCCCGCGGTGTTGATGGTGGCCACCAGCCCGAGCTCGGTCGCGGTGAGGATGAACGTGGCCGCCGCCGTGGTGCCGAGCAGCGCGACGAAGCCCGGCGTGAGCCACTGCCGCCGCGGCACCTTCACCACCGGCTCCTCCAGCTCGACGGCCGACCGGGTGGGCGGGTTGAACACGATCAGGCCGAGGCCCGCGGCCGTGATGCCGACGCCGATGAGGACCAGCGTCGTCGTGCTGCCCAGCGTGGTGATGCCGGCCGCGGCGAGCGCGGGACCGGTCATGTACGACAGCTCGACCAGCATCGAGTCGAGCGTGAACCCGGTGCGCCGCTGCTCCGGCGGCACCAGCGCGGCCAGCGACTGCCTGGTCACGCTGAACACCGGCAGGTTGAGCAGGCCCGCCACGGCCGCCGCGACGGCGAGGGCGGGCAGCGGCAGCGCCCACGCGCACGACCAGAACACCGCCTGGGCCAGGGTGGTGACGACGAGCACGGGACGCACCCCGTGGCGGTCGACGAACCGGCCCGACAGCGGCGAGCCGACGGCCATGCCGACCGTGCTGGCCATCGTCACCACGCCGGCCTCGACGTAGCCGAGGCGCAGCCCGAAGACCACGTGGAGGGTGAGCGCCATTCCCATGGCGGTGGCCGGGACGCGCGCGAGCATCCCCACCAGGAGCAGAGTGCGGACGCCGGGCAGCCGGAAGAGCCTGCGGTATTGGTCGAGAGCCATGGTGTGTCGTTTACCTCCGCGTCGATTGTGTCAAGAGGCACCGACAGTTTCGCCACTGGATTTCCCCTCATGACATCATCGAAGGAGTCCGGGGACGTCACTGGGACGCCTCGAGACGTTTCTGGAGGGAGTTCCATGTCTTCCACCACGCTGTACGGCGGCGCGTCGGGCCGCCGGGTCACCGTCCGCGACCTCGCGGCGGCCAAGGAGCGCGGAGAGCGGTGGCCCATGGTCACCGCCTACGACGCGATGACGGCCCGGGTGTTCGACCAGGCGGGCGTGCCCGTGCTGCTGGTCGGCGACTCCGCGGCCATGGTCGTCTACGGCTTCGACTCCACCCTCCCGGTCACCCTCGACCACCTCGTCCCGCTCACCGCGGCCGTGGTGCGGGGGTCGTCGCGGGCGCTGGTCGTGGCGGACCTGCCGTTCGGGTCGTACCAGGGGTCGCCGCAGCAGGCGCTGGAGTCGGCGGCCAGGTTCATGAAGGAGGCGGGGGCGCACGCGGTCAAGCTGGAGGGCGGCCGGCGGGTGCTGCCGCAGGTCGAGGCGCTGGTGTCGGCGGGCGTGCCGGTCATGGCGCACCTCGGGCTCACGCCGCAGTCGGTCAACGCGCTCGGCGGCTACCGGGTGCAGGGGCGCGGCCAGTCGGGCGAGGAGCTGATGGCCGACGCCAAGGACCTGGAGCGGGCCGGGGCGTTCGCGGTGGTGCTGGAGTGCGTGCCGGCCGATCTGGCCCACCGGGTGACCACGTCGCTGTCGATCCCCACGGTCGGCATCGGGGCGGGGCCGTCCACGGACGCGCAGGTCCTGGTGTGGCAGGACATGATGGGGCTGACGCCGCGCCCGGCCAAGTTCGTCAAGCGCTACTTCGACCTGGCCTCGGAGATGGACCGCGCGGTGCGGGCCTTCGCCGACGAGGTGACCTCGGGGGCCTTCCCGGCCCCCGAGCACACCTACTGCTGACCGCGAGCGCGTTCCCGCACCACGGAAAGGCCCCGGGCACCTTCTCCCACCACGGAAAGGCCCCGGGCGCGTTCCCGCACCGCGGAAAGGCCCCGGGCGCCTTCCCGCGTCCCGCGCACCTGGGTCGGGCTCACCCCGCCGCGCCGGAGAGCGTGGCGGGGTCGGTGTTGGAGCCGCAGACCACGACGGCCACCCGCTCACCCGCCGCGGGCCGGTAGGCCCCCGACAGCAGCGCCGCGTACGCCGCCGCGCCCGCGGGCTCGGCCACCAGCCGGTGCCGCTCCCACAACGTCCGCCGGGCCGCGACGATCGCGTCGTCGTCCACCAGGACGCTG
>NZ_JBSFGJ010000326.1:0-10603 GCF_053596515.1 Nonomuraea sp. NPDC001684 | reverse complement strand
GCGCCGCCGAAGAAATTCGTGGCGGCGGGGGACGTGGCCGTCTCCGCCTACTTCACCACCTGGCTGGAGAGGACGCCCGGCGGCGGCGAGCGCGTGCGGCGCACCTGGCACCTGTACGACCCCCGCTCCGACGGCTACGAGAAGACGCCGTGGGCCTGGCTGGACGTGGCGCCGGGGCTCCAGCTCGCGGCGGTGCTCCAGGGCGAGCGGATCGGCAGGCGGGTGGGGATCGTCGACATGAACACCCGGCAGGCCCTGGCCTGGATCGACCTGGAGCACGATGTCGGCTCGCTGGTCTGGTCGCCGGACGGCACCAGGGTGCTGGCCACGGCGTACTCGCAGTATCCGGAGCAGAGCCGGAAGCAGATGGGCAAGGACGCCTACACCGTCGAGGAGTTCGTCCAGCCCAGGATCGGCTTCTACGTCATCGACGTCGCCACCGGCCAGGCCGCCTACCACCCGCTGCCGTCGCTGGACCGCGACGGCAAACCCGGGAACATGAACGCGCGCCAGGACCTCGGCTGGAGCCTGGACGGGTCCATGCTCTGGGAGCCCACCGACACCATGCCCGACAGGTTGTGGCTCGGCCTCGACGGCGTCCGCCGGGACGGCCCGGCCGGCGACCGGTACATCGACTACTCGGGCTGGTCGAAGGTCTCGCCCGACGGCAGGCTGACGCTGGACCGCGACCTGCCGCCGTCGGTGCCCGGCCGGCAGCTGGTGCTGCAGCACCTGGCCTGGGCCGACAACGAGAACGTGGTGGTGCTGGGCTGCGCGGGCGCGTGCAAGAACGAGTTCGACAACGGCCTGGCGCTGGCGAGCGCCGACGGCGAGCGGATGATCCAGCTCACCGGCAGCCGCGACCGCGGCGGCGAGGAGACCTGGCAGTGGGTGCTCACCCGCCGGAACTAGGTCCGGCGCACGCCCCGAGCCCCGTGCCGTCTCCGGCACGGGGCTTTCCCGTGCCGCTTGCCAGACACTGAACATGTGTTTAGTCTACTGAACATGTGTTCAGACCTGACCGCTCAGGCCAAGATCCGCAACGCGGCCATCGCGCACTTCGCCCGTGACGGCTTCGGCAAGACCAACCTGCGCGCCGTGGCGGCGACCGCCGGGGTGAGCCCCGCCCTGGTCATCCACCACTTCGGCAGCAAGGAGAAGCTCCGGAGCGCCTGCGACGAGCACGTCCTGGGCATCCTGGTCCGGCGGGCCGGCGGCGCCCGTCCGAGCGGCATGCAGGACCTCTTCCGCGAGTACCTGTCCAACCCGGAGGAGTACCGCCTCCAGGTGCGGTACATGCTGCGCGCGATCGAGGAGGACACACCGGCCGCGGCCACGTTCGTCGAGACGCTGGTGGCGGAGTCGGAGCAGGTCCTGCGGGCCGGGATCGCCGACGGCTCGATGCGGCCGTCCTCCGACGTGCGGGCGCTGGCGGTGCTGACCGTGCTCGACAGCGTGGCCACGCTGACCATGCCGCCGTCGCTGGCGCGCGCGCTGGGCCACGAGCAGTTCGGGCCCGACGTGCTGCGCCGCCTCGCGCTGCCCACGCTGGAGCTCTACACCCACGGGCTGTTCACCGACGACGCCGCTCTCAAGGCGGCCCGCGCCGCCCTCGACGACTCACCCCAGGAAGAGGACTGACGCGATGACCATCCCCCTCCCCGACCTCACCCCGCTGGAGAACACGCTCTGGCTCACCCTGGCCGGCAAGGCGCTCGACCACCGGGCCGAGCACCCGATCCTGCGCGACCGGACGGCCTACGACCTGGCCGCGAAGCTCGACCTCGACCCCGCCCGGTTCAAGCTCTCCGCCAGCCCGGTGGTGGGCATCGCCCACCGGTCCCTGGTCATGGACGACATCGTGCGGCGGTTCGTCGCCGGCCGTCCCGACGCGGTCGGGCTCGACCTGGGCGCCGGGCTCGACACCCGCGTCCACCGCGTCGACCCGCCCCCCACCGTCGACTGGTACGACGTCGACCTGCCCGGCGTGGCCGAGGCCCGGCGCCTGCTGCTGCCGGAGCGTCCGCACGCCCACGTCATCGGCCGCGACCTCAACGACCCCGGCTGGCTGGACGAGGTGCCCTCCGACCGTCCGGCCGTGATCGTCGCCGACGGCCTGATCGGGTTCCTGTCGCGGGAGGAGCTGGCCGGCCTCCTCGACCGGCTCATCCGCCACTTCCCCGCGGGCGAGATCTGCTTCAACGGCTACACGAGGTTCCACGTGTGGGCGGCCAGGAAGTACCCCGGCACCCAATCCGTCGCGCCCTTCCTGAAGTCGCCCGGATTCGACACGCCGCAGGACATCGAGCGCCTGGAGCCCCGGCTGAAGCTGGTGCGCGAGATCTTCCTGACCCGCGAGCCCGAGGTCGCCGGCTACCCGTGGACGACCCGGCTGGCGAGCCGGCTCACCTCATGGAGCACGTCCCTGTCCCGCAAGGGCACCGCCGTCCAGCACTACCGCTTCTGAGGGGCGGGCTCGGCCCGGCCGATCAGGCGTCTGCCCAGCCGCTGCGCCGGCGCCTCCACCCACCGCCACGTCAGCGCGCACAGACCGAGCAGCGCCGCGCACACCGCGGCCAGGAGCGTCAGCCGCGCCGCGAGCGGCACGCCCGACGGCTCCGGCAGGAAGAACTCGACGCTCTCCAGCAGCAGCGGGTGCAGCAGGTAGATCGAGTACGACACCAGCCCCAGCCAGGTCAGCCACGACGGCATCGCGCGGCGGCGCAGCGTCATCGCGACGGCGAAGGTCAGCCAGGCCGCCACGGTCGCCACCTGCGTCCCGAGCTCGGCGCGCGCCGGCCACAACCCCGCCAGCGGGATCAGCGCCACCCAGACGAGACGCCGCTGACCGAGCAGTCCGGCCTCGACGCGGTAGAGCACGGTGCCGGCGAACATGGTCGCCAGGATGAACAGCCCCTGCCACGGCCCGGGGTAGCTCTGGTTGACCGCCAGCAGCAGCAGGACCGTGCCCGCGACGGCCACGGCGCCCGCCTGCCGGACGCGCCGGCCGCCGCGCAGGACGGCGGCCAGCCCGGCGGCCAGCACGACGGTCACCACGACCACGACCGTGAGCATCCGGCCCGCGCCGCCCGCCGACAGCAGCGTCACCGGCAGCAGCCCGGCGCCGAGCACGGCGGCCGCCGCGAACCCGAGCGCGGCGGCTGTACTGCGCCGGTGCACGCCGAGGGTGAACATCGCGGTCAGCAGGAGGTAGAAGGCCATCTCGTAGGACAGCGTCCACAGCACGTTGGCCACGTTCGGCGCGTACAGCAGGTTCTGCAGCATGCCGGCGTGGGCCAGGGCCATGGCCAGCGGCCGGGTGTCCCACCAGACGTGCAGGTCGTCCCAGCCGAGCGCGGCGAGCAGCAGCATGCCGGCCACGCACACGGCGAACAGCGGCCACAACCGGAAGAACCGCGAGATCCAGAAGGCCCGCACACTGCCCCGGCGTTCCAGCGACGCGGGCACGATGTAGCCGCTGACCAGGAAGAACACCAGCACGCCGAACCAGCCGGGATCGAAGACGGCCTTGATCTGCGCGCGCGCCTCCGGCCACAGCGGTTCGAGCGCGTGCTCGAAGACCACCACCATCGCGGCGAGCCCGCGTAACGCGTCGAGCCAGGCGAGCCGCCCGGCATTCGGCGAGGCCGGACCTTCGACCGCGAGGGGAGCACGAAGCATCCGGACATCGTAGTGAGAAGTACGGTTTACAGCCTTACGACCGTCCAGAGTGGGCGACGGCCGCGCGGCGCGCCCGGCCGCGCCCGCTGGGGGTCACAGACCCGACATGGACGCGGCCAGGTACTGCCCGAGCTGCGGGATCCGCGCGTCGGACAGGCGGCTGGACGGGCCGGAGATGCCGGCCGCGCCGATCAGGGAGCCGCGGATCCGCACCGGCACCGCGACGCACCGGACGCCGTCGAAGGTCTCGTCCCGGTCGACCGCGTAGCGGGCCTCGCGTGACTCCTCCACCCGGCGCCGCAACTCGATGGGTCCCTTGGCGGCGTTCTCCGTGCCGCCCGCGTAGGACAGGCGGGCCAGGTGGGTGTCGAGGGCCTCGGGATCGAGGGCCGACAGGTAGGCCTTCCCCAGCGCCGAGCAGTGCATCGGCCGGATCGTCCCTAACTGCTCGGAGACGGCCACCACGTGCCGGGTGGGGAAGAAGGCGAGGTAGACCATCGTGTCCTTGGCCGGCACCGCCAGGATCGTCGCGTCGCCGCACTCGTCGCGGATCGAGGCCAGCACCGGGTCGATGATCTGGCTCCAGTCGGTCTCCGGCGCCTGGATGAGCCCGTAGAACTTGGCCGGGACGATCGTGTAGCGCTTGGTCGCCTCGTTGCGGGCCACGTACCCCGTGGCGACCAGCTCGGCGAGCAGGCGCAGGGCGGTGCTGCGGTTGACGTCGAGCTCGCGGGCGAGCTCGGCGGCGGTGAGCGGTTCCACGGAGAGCAGCTCCAGCGCCCGCAGCGCGCGCTGTATGGGAGAGGCGGTACGGCCGTCGGAGGGGTCGTTCGCACCGGGGCTCTGGTTCGTCGTCATGACAAGGATTGTCCGCCGTTCAGGCCGAAGAGGTGATCAACCGCTTCGCGGTTGGCCCTGAAGGATCTCTCGGCCTGGTCCTCCCAGCCGAAGACCTGCACGGTGAGGATGCCGTCGAACGCGACCGACTCCAGCGCCCGGCGCACCTCGGCCCAGTCGATCTCGCCGCGGCCGAGGTCGAAGTGCTGGTGGATCCGGCAGGAGACGCCCGGCGGGTTGACGATGGTGCGGCCGGGCCGGAAGGTGTCGGCGACGTGCACGTGGTCGAACCAGCCGCGGGCGAGCTCCACCTGCTCGGTGGTGCTGCCCTGGAGGTGGAAGGCGTGCGGCACGCAGTGCAGGTAACGCAGCCGCGGGCTGCCGATCTCCTTGATCAGGTCCACCGCGCCGGCGGTGGTCTCGATGAAGTCCCACGGGTGCGGCTCGACGACGAGCTCGACGTCCTCGCGGTCGAGCACCGGAAGCAGGTCCTCGATCGAGCGCAGGAACGCCTTCCGGCAGGCGTCGGGCTGGTCCGGGTGGCCGGACAGCTCGGTGTTGATCCGCCGGCAGCCGAGCTCCACGGCGGCGGCGATGCCGTCCCGCCACCAGGCGACGGCCTGCTTGCGGACGTCCTCGTCGGGGCTGGACCACGCCTGGATCACGGCGACCGAGACGATCTCGACGCCGGAGGCGTCCGCCGCGTCGCGGAAGCCGCGCAGCTCGGCCGCCGAGGCGCGCATGGGGCCGAACGCCGGGATGAAGTCGTCGCGGTTGCCCATCTCCAGATGGCGGTAACCGGCCTCGGCGGCCGCGCGGGCGGCGAGCTCGACCGGTCTGCCCTGGAGCATCGCCGGGTCAAGAGCGATCTTCATGCCACTTCTTCCTTCCAGACGCTGTCAGGGACGATGACCGCCTTGCCGGGGACCTGCCGGGCGCGAAGCGCGTCGAGCGCGTCGTTCACCTCGGACAGCCGCCACCGGGCGGTCGGTGAGAGCCGGATCCTCCCGGCGGCGGCCAGCGCGACGATCGACTCCAGGTCCTCGCGGCGGCCCGACCGGATGCCCCGGATACGGGCCTCCTTGCGCGCGACGACGGCGAAGTCCACGTCAGGGACGCGAGCGTACCCGGCCAGCAGGTACGTTCCGTGCGGGTTCAGTGCGTCCAGGCCCGGCGCCACGACGGCGGGCACGCCCGTGCAGTCGATGACGGCGTCGACGGGCGCGCCGGCCTCCTCGACCGAGGCGACGACGTCGTGGCCGACGGCCTGGAGCGCCCGGCGGCGCAGCGGGGCGGGCTCGACCACCTGGACGGGCACGCCGCGCACGCGCAGCAGCTCGGCGCACAGGTGACCGATGGGCCCCGCGCCGAGCACGAGCACGCGGCGCGGATCGCGCTCCAGCGCCACCCGGACGCTGTTGGCGGCGGTCGCCCCGCCGTCGACCAGCGAGGCGGCGTCCTCCCACGACAACCCGGACGGCAGCTCGACGAGCTGGGCCGCCCGTACGCGCAGATGGTCGGCGTAGCCGCCCCAGGCGCCGAGCACGCCGGTGATCGACACCAGCTCCGGGCAGAGCCGCTCGTCGCCGGCCCGGCACGCCGCGCACGAGCCCTCGCCGGTGAACAGGGTGATGGTGGCCCGGCGGCCGAGCCATTCCCGGGCTCCGGCGCCGGCCTCCACGACGCCCCCGACCGGCTCGTGGCCGAGCACGAAGGGCGTCTCGGGCCGGTAGGAGTGCCCGGCCAGGACGTGCAGGTCGGTGCCGCAGATGCCGCAGGCGTGCACCCGCAGGACGACCTCGTCATCGGTCTCGGGCACCGGCCGCGGCACGCGCGTGACGTCGAGCCGTTCGCTCGGGATCGAGGTGGCCACGGCGGCCTGCATGGTGGCCTGCACGGCGGTCTGCATGGTGGCCGTGGCTGACGTTGCTCCCACTGGTCGCCTTCTTCCGGGGGGCAGGTTCGGTGTGCACAACAGCATCCACAAGTGTTGCGACACATGCAACCCCTTGACGTCTCACGCAACACATTGTTCGAATCCACTGAGCAGTGAATTGCCAGGAAACATGCGGTTCACGGGGGTTGACATGCCTCGAATGTCCGCCATAGCGTCGGGCACCACTAACGTCCCTTGGTGCAACACAGTTCGTCTGACGCAACACCTCGCTGCTGATCACAGCGAGAGGTCGAGCCCCCAACGGCCGCCCGCAGGTGCTCTTCGTCGCCGACCTTGTGGATTGAGACTTCAGGACGCGAGGAGTCACCGCCATCGCCCCCCTCCGAGACCCCCCCGCCCCGGAGGCTTGATGGCTCATTTCAAGGAGGACAGGATGCTCCGACACCATCGCTCCGCACGAGCTCTGACCGCTGTCGCCACCGCCGCCGCCATCGGCGTCACGGGCTGCGCCGGCTCCTCGATCACCACGAAGCCGGCCGCCGCGCCGACCGACGTGGGCACGTCGTGCGCCAAGTACGGCACCGTCAAGCTCACCGTCGGCATGTCGGAGGCCGGCGAGGCCATCGCCAACGGCTTCAAGGAGCAGGTGAAGTCCTTCCAGGCGGCCAACAAGAACGTCACGGTCGACCTGCAGATCAAGGACTGGGCCTCCTCCGCCAGCACCATCAAGCTGGTGATGTCCGGCAACAACCCGCCCGACGTCATGCAGGGCAACTCCGGCTGGGCCATCAACGGCGCCCTGTGGAAGGCGGGCCTGCTGCTGAACCTGGACCCGTACGCCAAGGCGTTCGGGTGGGCCGAGAAGTTCCCCGAGTCGGCGCTGACGGTCAACAGGTTCACCGCCGACGGCAAGGCGCTGGGCGAGGGCAGCCTCGTCGCCGTCCCGCCCGCCATCCAGTACGTCGGCGTGTTCTACAACAAGGCCGTCCTGGGCAAGCTGGGCATCGACCCGGCCACGCTCGACGACAAGGCCGCCTTCCTCCAGGCGCTGGACAAGGCCAAGGCGGCCGGCGTCACCCCCGTCCTGCTCGGCGACTCGGAGAAGTGGCCGGCGCTGCACAACCTGTCGCTGTTCAACGGCTGGTACGTCGCCCCGGACACGATCAACGACTGGGTCTACAACAAGCCCGGCAGCACCTACGACGACGACGGCCACCTGAAGGGCTCGACCGACTTCCGCACCTGGATGGAGAAGGGCTACTTCAACTCCGACGCGCTGGCGACCAGCTTCACCGACGCCACCAGCCGCTTCGGCAAGGGCCAGTCCGCCTTCTTCGTCACCGGCTCCTGGGCCCTCGGCGACGTCGGCAAGGCCCTCGGCGACGACGCCGGCTTCATGCTCTTCCCGGCCGGCGACAGCGGCAAGCACGCGGCCGTCGGCGGCTACAGCCTGCCCTTCAGCATCTCGGCCAAGACCAGGTACCCCGACTGCGCGGCGGCGTTCATCGACTACGTGACCGCCGGCGAGGAGGCCGTCGCGGCGCAGATCGCGGCCGGCCGTCCCTCGGCGACCAAGGCGGGCGTCAACGCCAAGATCGACGACCCGCTGCTCAAGCAGATGGTCGACGCCTACGAGCGGCTGTCCTCCGAGAACGGCCTGTTCACCTGGGAGGACTGGCCCACCCCGACCATGCTCACCTTCCAGGGCGCCGAGGCGCAGCGGCTGCTGTCGGGCGAGGTCACGCCCAAGCAGTACAACGAGTCGGTCCAGAAGAACTGGGCCGACTACATGAAGACCCGTTCCTGACCTGTCGGGCGGCGCACGAGGCGCCTGCCCCGTCCCCCCGTGAGAAAGGCCATTCGTGGACAAGGTAGTCATCACCGTAACCGTCGACTGTTCCATGTCGTATCCCGGCTTCAAGGGCATGCCGAGGATCGACGACGTGCCCGCCGTCGCCGGTGAGTACGTACGGGCGATCGACTCCGGCGCGTCGCTCGTCCACCACCACGGCGTGCACTACCTGGAGGACTCGATCCAGGAGGACGGCCGCCAGCTCTCCCGCACCGACTACGACGGCTGGGCCGACCTGACCGACCGCATCCGCGCCGAGCGCGACTCGATCATCCAGTTCGGCATCGCCAGCGCCCGGCTGGAGGAGAAGGTCGCGCTCATGAAGCTGCGGCCGGACATGATGTCCTACGCCTTCAACGTGCACGACGAGTACTTCCGGCCCGACCCGGCCTACCCCGCCAACGAGCAGTACGCCATCCACACCCGCCCCGAGCTGGAGGCGTTCTGCAAGGCGGCCAAGGAGCACGGCGTCAAGCCCGAGGTCGAGTCGTTCTACACCGGCGCGTTCTGGAACCTGGAGTTCATCCGCGACCAGGGCCTGCTCGACGACCCGGTCTGGACGACCCTGTTCCTGGGCTGGCCCGGCGGCGCGTGGACGCCCCCCACCGAGGACTCCCTGCTGTACCTGGTCCGGCACCTGCCGCCGCGGGTCAACTGGAACGTCAGCGTGATGAACCCGAAGATGCAGTGGCGCCTGCTGGCCATGGCCATGAGCCTGGGCGGCCACGTACGGGTCGGCTGGGAGGACAACCCGTACCTGCCGGACGGATCGCCGTCGCGCTCCAACGCCGAGCTCGTCGACGAGATCGTCAAGATCGCGCACCTCATGGGCCGCGAGGTGGCGACCCCCGACGAGGCCCGCGAGATCATCGGCCTGCCCGCGCGGCAGGGCGGGGCCCAGCCGGCGGCCGCGGCCGCCGGCCAGAGCGCCTAGGAATCCGTCAGGACACGCCGGCGCCCCGGTGCGGTGCGGGAGACCGCGCCGCACCGGGCGCGCCACGTAGGGAAGTGGATCGCACCATGGCCGTCACGGTCACCACAGACGCCGGCCCGGCGACGCCCGCCGGCAGGCGACCCCGCCGGGGAGTCCGGCGGGGCGAGGTCCGCGGGATGCCGTACCTGCTCATCCTGCCCGGATTCATCTTCTACGCGCTGTTCGTCCTCGTGCCCATCGCCGACACGGTCCGCCTGTCGTTCCTCGAATGGGACGGGCTCTCGCCGCAGACGTGGGTCGGGCTCGACAACTACCTCCAGGTGCTGACCGATCCGAACACCTGGACCTCGTTGCGGGTCTCGCTCGTCTTCGTCGTCTTCGGCTGCGTGCTGCCGGTGACGCTCGCCCTGCTGCTCGTCGGCATCATCGCGCGGACCAGGATCCGCGGGCTGAGCTTCTTCCGGTTCGTGTTCTTCCTGCCGTACACGATCGCCCTGGCGGTCGTCGCGATCGCCTGGCGCTGGCTCTACTCGCTGGACGGCTCGCTCAACGCGATCATCAAGGCCGTCCTCGGCGCCGACCTGGTGCGGCCGTTCCTCGGCGACGCCGGCCTGGCGCTGCCCGCCCTGGGCGTCGTCGCGTTGTGGGCGACGTTCGGCTTCGTCGTGGTCATGCTGCTGTCCGGCACGCAGCACATCCCGAAGGAGCTGTACGAGGCCGCGCGCATCGACGGCGCCGGGCCGGTGCGCGAGTTCTTCACCGTGACCCTGCCCGGCATCCGCCACGAGCTGCGCGTGTCGCTGGTGATGACCCTCACCCTGTCCCTGCGCATCTTCGACCTGCCCCTGATGGCGACGCAGGGCGGCCCCGGCTACGCCACCACCACGCCGTCGCTGATGATGTACCGCGACGTCTTCGTCAACGGGCAGATCGGTCCGGGAGCGGCCATCGCCGTGCTCCTCACCCTGGTCATCTTCATCGGCGTCGGCCTGGTCAACCGGCTCGTCAGATCGGAATAACACGATGGTCTCCCGCCGCAGCAACACCATGTCCTACGTGGTCCTGCTCCTGTTCGCGGCCTTCGCGATCTACCCCTTCATCTCCACGACGCTCGTCGCCTTCAACCCGCCGGACGCGTCCGTGAGCGGGCTGGCCTGGCCGAGCCGGTGGTCCCTGGACAGCTTCGTCAGCGCCTGGGACAACCCGGACGCCGGCATCGGGCGCTCGCTGCTCAACAGCGTCCTGCTGTCCGGGGTGGTGGTGAGCGTGTCGGTCTTCTTCTCGATCCTGACCGGCTACGCGTTCGGGACGATGCGGTTCCGCGGCTCGTCGCTGCTGTTCCCGCTGTTCGTGCTCGGGCTGATCGTGCCGTACGAGGCGACCGTCATCCCGCTCTACTACC
>NZ_JBSFGJ010000325.1:0-10647 GCF_053596515.1 Nonomuraea sp. NPDC001684 | reverse complement strand
CCCGCTGATACGGGAAGACGAGCGCGGTGTCGTACGGCAGGGTGTGCGCCACGGCCTTGAGCGTGGCCCACGCGGGCATGAACCGCATCATCGCCTGGGTCACCTTCATCTCTTCGTCGGCCAGCTTCTTGACGTTGTCGACCGCGAGCAGGACGTCGCTCGTCTCGGGGGCGGCCAGCAGCGTCTTCTCCACCGAGACGGGGTGGACGGTGTCGCCGTTGACCAGCAGCACGCCCTGGGCGAAGTAGTCGCGGGCGCACCACAGGGAGTAGGCGTTGTTCCACTCCTCGGCCTTGTCGTTGTGCACGAGGGTGAGCTTGACGCCGTGGCGCCTCTCCAGCTCCTCCTTGCGGTCGTGCACGGCCTGCGCCGCGTAACCGACGACGACCACGACCTCCCGCAGGTCCACCTCGGCGAGGTTGCGCAGCGAGATGTCCATGATCGTGGTTTCGCCGTCAACCGGCACGAGCGCCTTGGGCAGCGTGTCGGTGTACGGCCGCAGGCGTCGTCCGGCCCCGGCGGCCAGAACCATTCCCAGCAACGTGCACTCCTCGGTCGAGCATGACTACGTGTGCCCAAAGGTTAGTTGCCTTTGGCCCCTTCGCGGGTAATCCGGCGTTAGTCTTGCGTTCCCATCTCGCCCGCCTCGACGCCCGATCGGGGCGCGGCCAGCCAGCACGTGACACTCTCCCAGCCGAAGAGCGCCCACAGGTAGAGGGTCAGCAGCACGTAGCCCGCGGTCATCCAGCCGGCCAGGGCGGCCAGCGAGACCGCCATCATCCGGCCGTCCCAGCCGAGGCCGAGCGTCGAGAGCCAGGCCGGCGGGTAGACGCGCTGGCGCAGCCGGTAGACCAGGTCGTAGTGGTGGAAGGCGAGCGCGCCGAGCAGCAGGAAGGTCAGCACCGGCGGCAGCCCGTGGGCGAAGCCGCAGGCGGCGACGAAGCTGTACTCGATGAGCCGCAGGATCGGCGGCACCAGCCAGTCGAAGCGGCCGTCGTGCGGGTGGGTGCTGCCGGGGCCGGCCAGCAGCAGCGTCACGGCGGGCGCGAACACCGCGAGCCCGTCGGACCCGGCCACGCCGATCAGCAGCAGCACGCCGGTGACGAACGTGCCGGCGATCACCGGCGGCAGCGGCGGGAGCTGCCCGGCCACGAGCAGGCCCATCGCGCGCGAGAGCGGCCCGTCGTCGCGGTAGGCGACGACCCTGCTCTCTGGCACGGGGGTCATGTGCACGGAGATCACGCTGCCCACCTCCCGATCCGGCGAACCGCCGCCGCCTCGCCCGCCCCGGCGGCCCTCACCGGGCCGACCTCGCCAGGCGCCCGGCGAGCTGGTAGAGGGCGGCGACCCCGCCCCAGCACAGCAGGGACACGAACGTCACCCTGGCGTCCCACACGGCGGCGGTGACGGCGATCAGCACCGTCCGCTCGCCGATGGGCAGCACGACGATCTTCCTGAGCCAGCGGGCGAGCGAGTCGCGCTCCAGCCGCTGGGCGAGCCCGAGCATCCCGTGGGCGTGCCGCGCGTCGGCCGGCTCCAGCAGCGACCGGGCGGGCCTGGCCCACAGCGCGCCGACGCGGCCCGCGTCGGCCAGCGCCCCGGCGTAGGAGTAGTCGATGGTGTGGCGGACGACCTGCGTGATCATCGCGGCGGCGGCCAGGTACCAGATCGTGGTCCCGCCGTGGCCGAAGGCGAGCCCGACGTAGACCAGGTACTCCTTCAGCCGGTCGGCCATGCCGTCGGCCCAGGCCCCGAGCGGGGAGAACGTGCGGGTGTAGCGGGCGAGCTGCCCGTCGAGGCAGTCGAGCGCGAACGACATCACGAACAGCGCGCCCCCGGCCGCCCGCCCGGACTGGGTGCCGGCCGAGAACCAGACGGCGGCCAGCGCGGCCAGGCCGATCGAGACGCCGGTGACGGCGTTGGGGGTCAGCTTGAGGCGGACGGCCGGCCTGATCAGGTGGCGCGACCAGGTCGAGACGAAGAACGTGGCGAAGAAGCCGTCGTCCTCCTTGACCGAGGTGTCGAGCCGGACCCTGGCCTCGTCGACCTCGGCGAGCCTGGTCAGGGCGCTGTCGGCGGCGTGCTGGCCGGTCACGCGGTCGGCGTGCAGCGGGCCGATCGAGGCGGCGCGCACCCGTACGCCGGCCCTGACCAGGCCCACCAGCAGCAGGTCGACCGCCTCGACGGGGGTGACCGGGCCGAGCTTGCCCAGGTCGGCCAGCTCGGCCAGCTCCTCGGCGATGTCGGCCAGGGACGCCAGGTCGGCCTCGCCGGTCTGGAGCACGCCCCTGAAGGTGGCGTTGGCCTCCGGGACGGTGTGGAACGAGCTGCCGGCGGCGACCACCCTGCCGGACTCGACGCGTACGGGCGGCCGCATCGGGGCGGCGGCCTCGTCGTGGGAGACCAGCGCCCCGGTGTCGCGCGCGGGATGTTCGAGCAGCAGCGCGAGCGCCTCGGTGTGGGCGACGAGGTCGGCGGGCAGCACCACGACCGTGCCCGAGGAGACCCGGGCGATCTTGGCCACCCCGCGCAGGTCGGCCCCGAGCCCGCCACCGGGGGTCACCACCTGGACGTCACGGACGGGAAGCGCGGCGAACTGGTCGCTCAGCCGGTCGAGGAGCGTGCCGTCGGCGCAGGAGAGCCGGCACGCCGGGGTCGTGGCGAGCAGCACCACCGAGGTGGTCGTGCCCTCGCGGGTGAGTGAGTCGGGCAAAGCGCAGGTCTCCTCCCGGTAGGGAGTGCGTGGACACAGCGTAGCGACAGGGGCGCGCGATATCACGGAACAGGACCGTTACGCTGCCGACATGGATGCAGCGCGGCGGTCGGTCGGAGTGCTCCTCGCGGGAGGCGTGGGGCAGCGGGTCGGACATGAGATACCCAAACAGCTCATCGAAGTAGCCGGGCGGACGATCCTGGAGCACTCCATCGCGGTGTTCGAGCGGGCGCCGGAGATCGACGAGATCGTGGTGCTGATGACGCCCGGCTTCACCGACCGGGTGAAGGAGATCGTGGCGAACGGCGGCCACCGCAAGGTCACCCAGATCGTGGAGGGCGGCCGCAGCCGTACGGAGAGCACGTGGCGGGCGTTGCGGGCGCTGGGCACGCAGGAGTGCGACGTGCTGCTGCACGACGCCGTACGGCCCCTTCTGGAGCCGCGGATCATCACCGAGTGCGTGGCGGCGCTGCGCACCCACCGGGCCGTCAACGTGGCGATCCCGAGCTCCGACACGGTCCTGGTGGCCGTGCCCGGCCCGGACGGCGAGGTGATCGGCGAGGTCCTCGACCGCTCGCGGCTGCGCCGCAGCCAGACGCCGCAGTGCTTCCGGCTCTCGGTGATCCGCGAGGCGTACGAGCGGGCCATGGCCGACCCGGGCTTCGCCGAGCGCCCGGCCACCGACGACTGCGGCGTGGTGCTGCGCTACCTGCCCGAGGTGCCCATCCACCTGGTCCCCGGCAGCGAGCGCAACATCAAGGTCACCCATCCGGACGACCTGCGGATCGCCGAGCAGCTCTTCGCGATCAGGGGGTCCATCTCCTGACGTGTCCGGGCATGTCGTAGACGTTCGCGTGGAAGGCCCTTGACCTGCGGGTTGTTACCGTGCGGTCGCATGAGAAGACTGCTGGCGATCGGCGCGCTGCTCGGCTGCTACCCCGTCCTGCTGGCCTCGGCGCTGTGGCCGGCGCCGCTGCTGTTCGGGCTGGTCGCCGTGGTCTCCTACGCCGTCGAGTTCGCCGCGGCACGCCTGGCCGGCGGGGTGACCGAGCTGCTCAGCCGGATGCACCTGGGGACCACGCTGCGGTTCGCGGCCCGGGAGACGGCCGCGCTGCTGCTGGTGGCGCGGGTGTCGGGGGCCGACTCGCCGTGGTTCGTGGCGCTGGCCGCCGGGCTGTTCGCGCTGCACGGCGCGCGGGCCGCGCACTCGGGGCTGGTCATCCGCCTGCGGCAGACGCTCAGCAGCATGCCGGTGACCACCCGCAACCTCGACGTGTCCGCGCTGCGCATCCCCAAGATGCCGCCCCCGTTCCTGGGCGCCCACCGCGGCCTGCGCTTCCTCGGGCTCGACGTCCTGCCGGTGCTCGGCGCGACCTTCGGCGCGGCGGCCGGGGCGGCCGGCGCGGGCGTGGCGCTGCTGCTCGGCGTGGCGGGCGTGCTGGCGCTCCTGCCGTACGTGCGCCGCACCCGGCCGCTCGGCGACCGGGCGAGGGTGCTGGAGGTCGTGGGCGAGCAGGTCAGGGCCTACGACCCGGAGGTCATCCTGTACTTCTCCGGCGCGACGGCCGCCGCCTACCAGGCCAGGATGTGGCTGCCCACCCTCGAACGCATCAACCGGCGGGCGATCGTCGTGCTGCGCGAGCGCGGCATGGCCAGGCACCTGGAGTCGACCACGCTGCCGATGGTCTGCATCCCGTCCTCGGCCGACCTGATGAGCTTCCGCGCCCTGTTCAGCGCCAAGCTCTGCCTGTACGTCTCCAACGTCGGCCGCAACGTCCACATGCTGCGCATCCCGACGCTGCGCAGCGTGTTCCTCAACCACGGCGACAGCGACAAGGAGGCGTCGTTCAACCCGTTCTCCCGGGTGTACGACGAGGTGTGGGTGGCCGGGCCGGCCGGTCGCGACCGCTACCGGCGCGCCCGCGTGGGCGTCCGGGACGAGAGCATCCACGAGGTCGGCCGGCCGCAGCTCGAAGGCATCTCGACCGAGGGCCCGGGGCTGCCGTACCGGACCGTCCTGTACGCCCCCACCTGGGAGGGCTGGAACGACGACCTGTTCCACACGTCGCTGATCACCATGGGCCCGCGCATCGTGCGCGCCCTGCTGGACCACGACCCGCAGCTGCGGATCATCTACAAGCCGCACCCGCTGACCGGCCACCGCGACAAGAGCGCCGCGCGGGCGCACCGCAGGATCGTGTCGATGATCGAGGCGGCCGAGCTGGCCAGGTCGAAGGCCAGGCATCCGTCGAGTCCCGGCGGGGCGCCGGAGATCAGGCACCTGATCGTCACCGGCGACAGCCCGCACCTGTACGACTGCTTCAACGAGTGCGACCTGCTGATCAGCGACATCTCCAGCGTCGTGGCCGACTTCCTGGCCAGCGAGAAGCCGTACGCCGTGACGAACGTCGCGGGGCTGCCCGAGCGCGCCTTCCACGAGCGCTACCCGAGCACCGAGGCGGGGGTGCTCCTCGGCGAGGACCTCGCGGCCCTCGCCGGTTTCCTGGACGGTGAGGACACCCTGGCCCGAGCCAGGATCAAGCTCAGGAGCTACCTGCTCGGGCCGGAGTACCCGGACGCGCTGACCCGCTTCGACGCGGCCGTCGAGCGGGTCTTCTCGGGCTCGTGATCAGCGTGGCGGCCTGGACAACCTCCGCGGGCTGGTGAGGAAGCCCCATCCCCACGAGACGTGCATGGCGGCGTACACGAGGGGCAGCCGCAGCTTGACCGCGCCCGGCAGCCCGCTGCCGGTGACCGCCGAGCCGGCCACGATGGCCAGCGCGTAGCCCCCGGGGACGACGAGCGTCAGCGGGAAGAACGGCGAGAGCACCAGCCCCAGCGCCATGGCCAGCACCGCGGCGGGCGGCGCCAGGTAACGCAGGTTGATCGTGCCCTCGTGGGTGCGCGCGACCACGCGCCGCCAGCGGCCGTAGTGGAAGTACTGCTTGGCCAGCGCCTTGACGTTGGGCCGCGGACGGTAGGTGACCCGCATGCGCGGCTGGAACCAGACCAGCCCGCCGGTCTGGCGGATGCGGTGGTTCATCTCCCAGTCTTGAGCCCGCTGGAAGTGCTCGTCGTAGCCGCCGACCCGGTCGAGCGCCGAGCGGCGGAACACGCCGAGGTAGACGGTGTCGGCCGGGCCCGCGGTGCCGCCCACGTGGAAGGCCGCGGCGCCGACGCCGATCTTGGAGGTCATGGCGCAGGCCACGGCCTGCTCGAACGGTGTGACGCCCTCGGCCGCCATGACGCCGCCCACGTTGTCGGCGCCGGTCTCGGCCAGCGTCTCGACGGCGACGCGCAGGTAGTCGGAGGGCAGCATGGCGTGCCCGTCGACCCTGGCGATGATGCCGTTGCGTGCGGCGGCGATGGCGGCGTTGAGCGCGTTGGGCGTGCGACCTGTCGGGTTGGGCACCACGGTCACCCGGCGGTCGGCCGCCGCGATGGCGTCGGCGACCTCCTGGGTGCGGTCTTGGGACGGACCCACGGCGAGGACGACCTCGATCTCACCGGGGTAGCTCTGGGCGAGGACCTGGTCGACGGCCTCGCGAAGGTGCCGCTCCTCGTTGAGGACCGGCATGACGACGGAGATGGGGGGCCAGCCGCGCGTCTCCGCGGGCGCGTGCGGCGAGTCGGGGAACTGCTTCATGGCGGGGCTCACGCTACTGTACGACCAGGGGAGAAGGGCAATCGAAAGCCCCGGTGTCCCCGGCGGATCCGAGGAGGAGGGCATGCGCGAAGCGGGCGAGGAGGACGGCGGCGTGCTGGTGGGCGGCGACGCCTACGGCGGCGTCAGGCTCACTCCTGCCACCCGTCCACGCAGGCCCGTGCGGAGCGCCAAGGCCCGCCGCCGCAACGTGATCGTCGCCGGCCTGCTGTCCACGGGCATCCTGGTCACCACCGGCGTGGTGTGGGCGACCCCGCGCCAGATCGGCACGGTCGACGCGGGCGTGACCGCCCCCAAGTCCCAGGGGGCCGAGAACATCCTGCTGGTCGGCGTCGACAAGCGCGACGACCTGACCCGGCAGCAGCAGAACCAGCTCAAGCTGGGCCGCGAGTCCGGCCAGCGCACCGACACGATGATGGTCATCCACCTGTCGGAGGACCACCAGCGCGTCACCGTGGTGAGCCTGCCGCGCGACACCTGGACGACGATCCCCGGCAAGGGCGACCACAAGATCAACTCTGCCTACCAGTTCGGCGGGCCGAAGCTCACCATGCAGACCGTCAAGGCCGCCACCGGGCTGGAGATCAACCGCTACATCGAGGTGAACATCCTCGGGTTCATCGACGTGGTCGACTCGCTCGGCGGCGTCACCGTCTGCACGCCCATCCCGATCAACGACCCCAAGACGGGCCTCAACCTGCTCGCCGGCACCCACCAGCTCCAGGGCGCCCAGGCGCTCGGCTACGCCCGCACCCGCGCCACCGCGCGTTCCGACCTCGACCGCATCGACCGGCAGCAGCAGGTCATCTCCGCGCTGCTCAACCGGGCGCTGAGCGCCGACACGCTGGCCAACCCGGCCAAGCTCGCCGCGTTCGTCAACTCCACCCTGAGCACGGTGAAGGTCGACCCCGACGACGGGCTGATCGGGCTGGCCACCCAGCTGCGCGACGTGTCGCTGGAGGACGTCCGCTTCGCCGACGTGCCGCTCGCGAACGTCGACTTCAAGGCCCCGACCGGCGAGTCGGCGGTGTTGTGGGACCGTCCGGCGGCCCGCGACATGTTCCGCCGCATCGACGCCGACCAGGACCTCGCCAAGCCCGCGCCGACCAAGACGGCCACGCCGTCGCCGGCCAAGACCGTGGTCCCGCCGGAGAGCGTCACCGTCAAGGTCATGAACGGCACGCTCATCACGGGGCTGGGGGCGCGCACCAAGTCGGCGCTGGTGGCCTCCGGGTTCAAGGTGCCCGGTGAGCCGGGCAACACCGGCAAGAAGGACCACAAGCAGACCCTCGTGCGTTACGCCGCGGGCCAGGAGGCGGCCGCGCGCCTGGTGGCGTCCGTCATCCCGGGCGCGGAGCTGAAGCAGGCCGACGTCGAGGGCGTCGAGGTGATCGCCGGCAGCGACCAGCCGAAGATCAAGAAGCTCAAGCAGCCCGACACCCCGGCGAGCAAGCCGAGCTCCACGCCGACCACCAAGACCGCCATGGAGAACATATGCAAGAAATAGGCATAACCAGGTAAAGCCAGGGCACGTGATTGGCATGGTGGTCAAGTCTTGGCGGGAGGACCCCTGCACCGTCCTGCATGTCGTCGGCGATCTCGACGTGGCGGGCGCTCCTCGGCTTCGCGCCGAGCTCGATCAGGCGCTGGCGGCGGCTGATCCGCTCAACCTGGTGATGGACCTGACCGAGGTGCCCTTCTGCGACTCGGTGGGCCTCGGCGTCCTGGTGGCGACGCTCAGTCACGTCCAGGACATGAGAGGACGCATGATCCTCGTCCTCGGGCCCGGCATGATCCGTCACCTGCTCACGATCACCAATCTCGACCGGCACTTCGAGACCAGCGCCTCGCTCGGCGAGGCCCGTGCCGCCCTCGATCCGGCCGCCTGACCCCGTCCGGCCCGGATCATGAACGTGATGTCATTGAGGGCACATCTCCCCGGAGCCAGCGGCTCGTAGGCTCCCGGGAAGATCCCTCTCACGTCCGGAGGCCCGCACGTTGTTCGACGAGTTCCCCGACCCTGCCCGCTCCCAGCTCGCCGTCGCCTTCGCCGAGGGCAGGACCCGGCCGGAGTGGTGTTTCGCGGAAGGGCGGGCGCACCTGGCATGCTGGGCCCCCTTCGCAGGCGCGGACCCGGTGATCGTCCGGTAGTTCGAGCCCGGCCCCGCCCCCGCGGCGGCGGCCGCGCTGCGCCGCGACCTGCGCCCCGACGAGGTGCTGGCGCACGGCACGCGCACGCCGGCCGGGCCGACTGCGGCGCGTCGTCGCCGGGACCGACGTGGGCGACACGCCTACCGCGAACGCCTTCCTGCGTGCCGGATACTCGGAGATCGGCCGGCTGTTCCGCTACTACTGGAGGACTTCGTGAGACTTGGCGTGATGTTCGACCGGGATCTGCCGCCCGAGGAGCTGATCCCGTTCGCCCGGGCGCTCGACGAGACCACCGTCGACGACCTGTGGGTGGTGGAGGACCTGGGCTGGACCGGCGGCGTCTCGGCGGCGGCCACCGCGCTGGCCGTCACGTCCCGGCTGCGCGTCGGCATCGGCATCACCCCCGCGCCGCTGCGCAATCCGATGCTGCTGGCGATGGAGATCGGCAACCTGGCCCGGATGCATCCCGGCCGGCTGGCCGCGGGCATCGGGCACGGTGTGCAGGAATGGATGCGCCAGGTCGGCGCGGCCGTGCCGTCGCCGCTCGCCCTGCTGGAGGAGACGATCACGGCCGTACGCGCCCTGCTGCGCGGCGAGACGGTCACCCTGCACGGCAAGGCGGTGCACCTCGACGGCGTGTCGCTGGTGCATCCGCCGGCCGTGCCGCCGCCCGTCCTGGCGGGCGTGAAGGGGCCGCGCTCGCTGGCGCTGTCGGGACGCGTCGCGCAGGGCACGATCGTGCCGGAGGGCGTCGGCCCGGCGCAGCTGCCCGGCATCGCCGAGCGGATCGCCGGGGGCGACGACCACGAGCTGGGCGTCTTCACCTTCCTGCACATCGGCGAGGAGGCGGACCGGCTCGCCCATCCGGTGGTCCGGGACCAGGCGGCCTACCTGGGCGTGTCGCCGCACGACGTCGTCATGGCGGCCGGGACCCCTGAGCAGGCGGCGGAGCAGGTCAGGAGCATGTGGGCGGCGGGTGCGGGGACAGTGGTCGTCCGGCCGCTGGGGCGCGATCCCCTGCCGCACGTGCACGCCCTGCTGTCGGCGCTGTAGCGGGCTCGGGTTCCCCCGGCGCCTTGGCGTCGGGGCCGTGGTTCCTATGGCCGAATGGCGGAGGGGCATCGGTCGAACGGCCGATGGGGCTTCGCCGCCGCTTCGCCACGATCGTTTGCATGAGGCTTTTGCTGGTAATCGTGGCAATTCTGGCGGTCACCGGGTGCAGCGTGCGCTTCGACAGCGATGAGGTGCCCGCCGTCCGGACGTTCCCGTTCACGGGGGCCGAACTGAAGATCTCGTCGTCGCTGGGCGGGGTGCGGGTGCTGCCCGCCACCAGCCCGGCCGTCGAGGTGCGGCGCTGGACGCGTGGCAAGGCGTCCACCAGCCCCTCCTGGTCGCTGCGCGACGGCGTGCTGCGGCTCAGCGCCGACTGCACGCTCATCGTCGGCGACTGCGGCGCGCGCTACCACGTGAGGGTCCCGGCCGGGGTGCGGCTGACGATCGACTCCCCCGACGGCGTCATCCTGAACGGCCTCACCCAGGACGTCGACGTCTCCAGCGGCGACCGCATCGAGGTGAAGAACACCTCGGGCAAGCTGCGCCTGCTGAGCGACTCCGGCACGATCGAGGGCGACGGACTGCGGTCGTCCAGCGTGCACGGACGCACCCTGGACGGCTCGATCTCCCTGGCCTTCGCCGCGCCGCCCGCGGACCTGGATGTGAAGTCGCGCGAGGGCGGCGTGACCGTCCGGGTGCCGAAGGACTCCTACCAGGTGAAGGTCGAGAGCCAGGACGGCTCCGAGCACTCCGACATCAAGAGCACGAAGTCCAGCTCCAGGACCATCCTCGCCCGCAGCACGTACGGGAACGTACGCGTCCTGACCCGCTGACCCTCCTCCGGCCGCGCCGGCCCTCCTCCAACCTGTGGGGCGCGCCGGTGTTTGGGAGGCGTCAGCCGACCTCCGCCTCCTGCCGGGCCTCAACCGCCCGCACGGACGTCTCCGCCTGCCGCACGGCCTTCCAGAAGTACGTCGAGCTGGGCTTGCCCGCCTCGGCGTACTTCTCGGCCAGCGCCCTGGCCATCACCACCAGCCGGCGTCCGCGGAGCTGGAAACCCGCCGCC
>NZ_JBSFGJ010000324.1:0-10680 GCF_053596515.1 Nonomuraea sp. NPDC001684 | reverse complement strand
GGCTCCGACCGGCACGAGGAGCTGTGCCGGTCGGCGCTGGCGGCGGCGGGCGTGCCGGTGCTGGGGGCGATCCGCCGCGACGACGCCGTGGCCACGCCCTCCCGGCACCTGGGGCTGGTGCCGGCCGCCGAGCGCCGGACCGAGGCGGTCGCCGCCGTGGACCGGCTGGCCGCCCTGGTGGCGCGTTCGTGCGACCTGGACGCGTTGCTGCGGCTGGCGCGCTCCGCTCCCCCGCTGGGCGGCCCCTCCTGGACGCCGCCGACGCCCGCCGCGACGGGCGGCCGGCCGGAGGAGGCGGTGGCGGCTGCCGCGCGCGGCCAGGAGCCCGTCAGAGGCGACCGGCCGGTGGTGGCCGTGGCCGGTGGGGCGGCGTTCACGTTCGGCTACGCCGAGCAGGTCGAGCTGCTGCGGGCGGCGGGGGCCGAGGTGGCCGTCTTTGACCCGCTGCGCGACACGCGGCTGCCGGACGGGACCGGCGCGATCGTGATCGGCGGCGGCTTCCCGGAGGTGTACGCCGCCGAGCTGGCCGCCAACGAGCCCCTGCGGCAGCAGGTGGCCGCCTTCCCCGGCCCGATCGCCGCCGAGTGCGCGGGCCTGCTGTACCTGTGCGACGAGCTGGACGGTCAGCGCATGTGCGGGCGCGTCCCCGGGCGGGCGCGGATGACGTCCCGGCTGACGCTCGGCTACCGGGACGCCGTCGCGCTGCGCCGCTCGCCGCTCACCAGGACGGGCGAGCGGCTGCGCGGGCACGAGTTCCACCGGACGGCCCTCACGTACGCGGGCGAGCCGCTGTTCCGCTGGGACGGCGGCCTCGACGGGTACGGCGACCCCGGCGTGACCGCGTCCTACCTGCATCTGCACTGGGCGGGCGCGCCGCGCCTGGCTCAGCGGCTGGTGTCGTCCTCCAGGTCGCCCTCGGTCTTGAGGTAGACCTCCTGCAGGCCGCGCAGGACCTCCGGGTCCGGGTGCTGCCACATGCCGCGCTCGGCGGCCTCCAGGAGGCGTTCGGCGATGCCGTGCAGCGCCCAGGGGTTCGAGCGGGCCATGAACGCCTGGTTCTCGGGGTCGAGCACGTACGTCTCCGTGAGCTTGTCGTACATCCAGTCGGCCACCACGCCGGTGGTGGCGTCGTAGCCGAACAGGTAGTCGACGGTGGCGGCCAGCTCGAAGGCGCCCTTGTAGCCGTGCCGGCGCATGGCGGCCAGCCAGCGCGGGTTGACCACCCTGGCGCGGAAGATCCGTGAGGTCTCCTCCGACAGGGTGCGGGTGCGCACGGCGTCGGGGCGGGTGCTGTCGCCGACGTAGGCGGCCGGGGCCTTGCCGGTGAGCGCGCGCACGGTGGCGATCATGCCGCCGTGGTACTGGAAGTAGTCGTCGGAGTCGGCGATGTCGTGCTCGCGGGTGTCGACGTTCTTGGCGGCGACGGCGATGCGGCGGTAGGCGTCCTCCATCTGGGGGCGGGCGGCGACGCCGTCGAGGTCGCGGCCGTAGGCGTAGCCACCCCACACGGCGTACACCTCGGCCAGGTCGGCGTCGTCGCGCCAGTTGCGGCTGTCGATGAGCGGCAGCAGCCCGGCCCCGTACGCGCCGGGCGCGGAGCCGAAGACGCGCATCGTGGCCAGTCGCTCGTCGCCGCCCGTCGCGGCCACGTGGGCGCGGACGTAGTTGTCCTCGGCGGGCTCCGCCAGCGACGCGACCAGCCGTACGGCGTCGTCGAGCATGCCGACCACGTGCGGGAAGGCGTCGCGGAAGAAGCCGCTGATGCGGACCGTCACGTCGATGCGCGGGCGGCCCAGCTCGGCGAGCGGGATCGGCTCCAGGCGGATGACGCGACGCGACGCCTCGTCCCATTCGGGGCGGACGCCGAGCAGGGCCAGCACCTCGGCGACGTCGTCGCCCGCCGTGCGCATGGCGCTGGTCCCCCACACCGACAGCCCGACCGAGCGCGGCCACTCGCCGGTGTCGGCGCGGTAGCGCTCCAGCAGCGACTCCGCCATCGCCTGGCCGGTCTCCCAGGCCAGGCGGCTGGGCACCGCCCGGGGGTCCACGGAGTAGAAGTTGCGGCCGGTCGGCAGCACGTTGACCAGGCCGCGCAGGGGGGAGCCGCTGGGGCCGGCGGGCACGTAGCCGCCGTCCAGGGCGTGCAGGACGTGGTCGAGCTCGTCGGTGGTGCGGGCCAGGCGCGGCACCATCTCGGTGGCGGCGAACGCCAGCACCCGCGCCACCAGCTCCACCCGCCCCTCGGCCACGCCTTCCTCGGCCACGCCACCCAATACCGCGCGGGTGACGGCGGGGGCTGCGTCCGGGGCCCAGGCGTGCTGCTCCATGGCCTCGACCAGGGCGCGGGCGGTCGTCTCGGCGCGGTCCACGTCGCCGAGCGCCGCCGTGCCGTCCTCGGCCAGGCCGAGCGCCTCGCGCAGGCCGGGCAGCGTCTCCCTGCCGGCCCACATCTGCCGGGCGCGCAACATCGCCAGCACCAGGTCCACCCGCACCTGGCCGGTGGGCGCCTGGCCGAGGACGTGCAGCCCGTCGCGGATCTGGGCGTCCTTCACCTCGCACAGCCAGCCGTCCACGTGCAGGATGAGGTCGTCGAACTCGCTGTCGTGCGGCCGGTCGGCCAGCCCGAGGTCGTGGTCGAGCCGGGCGGCCTGGATCAGCGTCCAGATCTGCGCCCGGATCGCGGGCAGCTTGGCGGGGTCCATGGCGGCGATCGTGGCGTGCTCGTCCAGGAGCTGCTCCAGCCGGGCGATGTCGCCGTAGGTGTCGGCGCGGGCCATCGGCGGCACCAGGTGGTCCACCAGCACGGCGTGCGCGCGCCGCTTGGCCTGCGTGCCCTCCCCCGGGTCGTTGACGAGGAAGGGGTAGACCAGCGGCAGGTCGCCGATGGCGGCGTCGGTGCCGCACGCGGCCGACATCCCCGCCGACTTGCCGGGCAGCCACTCCAGGTTGCCGTGCTTGCCGACGTGCACCATCGCGTGCGCGCCGAACTCGGCCGACAGCCAGCGGTAGGCGGCCAGGTAGTGGTGGCTGGGCGGCAGGTCGGGGTCGTGGTAGATGGCGATCGGGTTCTCCCCGAAGCCGCGCGGCGGCTGCACCATCACCACCAGGTTCCCGGCCCGCAGCGCGGCCAGCACGATGTCGGTCCCGCTGTCGCCCTCGTGCACGAAGAGCTCTCCGGGCGGCGGGCCCCAGTGGCGCTCGATTCCCTCGCGCAGGGCCGCGGGCAGCGTCCGGTACCACTGCTCGTAGGAGGCGGCGGAGATGCGCACCGGGTTGCCCGCCAGGTGCTCCTCGGTCAGCCAGTCCTGGTCCTGGCCGCCGGCGGCGATCAGCGCGTGCACCAGCGCGTCGCCGTCCTGGTCGGCCACGCCGGGGAAGCCGTCGCCCAGGTCGTAACCCGCCTCGGCGAGACGGGCCAGCAGCCGGACGGTGCTCGCGGGGGTGTCCAGCCCGACCGCGTTGCCGACGCGGGAGTGCTTGGTCGGGTACGCCGACAACATCACCACCAGCCGCCGTTCGGCGGGAGGGGTGTGCCGCAGCAGGCCGTGGCGCACCGCGATGCCCGCCACCCGGGCGGCCCGCTCGGGGTCGGCGACGTAGACGGTCAGCCCGTCGGGGTCGATCTCCTTGAACGAGAACGGCACCGTGATGATCCGCCCGTCGAACTCCGGGATCGCGACCTGGGAGGCGGCGTCCAGCGGCGACAGCCCGTCGTCGTTCTCCTCCCATGCCTGCCGGGTGGTGGTCAGGCAGAGTCCTTGCAGGATCGGCACGTCCAGCCCGGCCAGCGCGCCGACGTCCCAGGCCTCGTCGTCGCCGCCCGCCCCCGCGGTGGCCGGACGGGAGCCGCCCGCCGCCAGCACCGTGACGACCAGGGCGTCCGCCGCGCGCAGCGTGTCCAGCAGCTCCGGCTCGGCCGCGCGCAGGGACGAGCAGAAGACCGGCAGCGCCTGCCCGCCCGCGTCCTCGACGGCGTCGCACAACGCCTCGACGAACGCGGTGTTGCCGGCCATGTGGTGGGCCCGGTAGTAGAGCACGCCCACCACGGGACCGCCGGTGGTCCTGGCAGGGCGGTCCAGCCGTCCCCAGGTGGGAGCGGGGACGGGCGGCTCGAACCCGTGCCCGGTCAGCAGGACGGTGTCGGACAGGAACGCGTGCAGCTCGGCCAGGTTCGCCGGACCGCCATGGGCCAGGTAGGCGTGCGCCTCGGCGCACACCCCGCCGCTGACCGTGGACAGCTCCATCAGCTCGGCGTCGGGAGCCTGCTCCCCGCCCAGCACCACCACCGGGCGCGGCCCGGCCAGCAACGCGTCGAGCCCTTCCGGCCAGGCCCGCCGCCCGCCCAGCAGGCGCACCACGACGAGGTCGGTCCCCTCCGTCAGGCCGGGGACGTCCTCGGCGGTCAGCCGGGCGGGATTGCCCAGGCGGTAGCCCGCCCCGCAGGCGCGAGCGCTCAGCAGGTCGGTGTCGGAGGTGGAGAGCAGCAGAACGGTACGGCTGTCGCCAGGCACGGCGCATTCCTCCCTCGGGGTCCTCGCCCCGGTCGCGGGTGACACGACGGCAGGAGTCTCCTGGCTCCCGGATCGACGCTCACCCCGGCCTTCCCGCCCGTCGCCGGACAGTGGCCTCGTGGTGGGGTTCGCTCCCCGGTCACAGTGGCGGGACCGCGCCGGATTCACACCGGCTTCCTCCCATTGCCATCGTCTACGCCGAAGCTTACGACAGGAGCGACCCGTCCCAGAAGTGGCGTTACGATCCCTTCGTGCCCGTAGGTGAATCTTCCGGACGTACGCGTCCCGATGCCTGTCCGGGGGCGCTCCAGGTGCACGAGGCCGCCGACGGCCCGCTCGCCCGCGTGCGCCTGCCCGGCGGCGCGGTGTCGGCCGCGCAGCTCCGCGTGCTCGCCGGGTGCGCGGCCGAGCTGGGAACGGGCGTGATCGAGCTGACGTCGCGGGCGAACGTCCAGGTGCGGGGGCTGCGCGCGCCGGAGGTCTTCGCCGGGCGGATCGCGGCGGCCGGGCTGCTGCCGTCGCCCGCGCACGAGCGGGTGCGCAACATCCTGGCCTCGCCGCTGGGCGGGCGCGGTCCCGACGGGCTGCTGGACGTGCTGGCGATGGCGGACGCCCTGGACCGGGCGCTGTGCGCGCGGCCCCGGCTGGCCGCGCTGCCGGGACGGTTCCTGTTCGCCCTGGACGACGGCACGCGGGACGTCGCCGGGCTCGGCGCGGACGTCACCTACGTGGCGACCGGACGGCTGCTGCTCGCCGGCGCCGACACGGGGCTGACCGTCGCCCCGGACGCGGCCGTCCCGCTCATGATCGACGCCGCCGAGGCGTTCCTGGACGAGCTGTCCCCCGACGGCCCGCGCGCCTGGCGCATCCGCGACCTCCCGGACGGCCCCGCCAGAATCGCCACCCGCCTGCGCGCCGGCGAACCAAGCCTGATCGACGCCGCGAACGCCCCGGACGCCCCGGAAGCGCCGGACGCCCCGGAAGCGCCGGAAGCGCCGGAAACCCCGGCCGCCGCGAACATCGCGGCAGCCGCGGACGCCCCGCCCGCCCCCGTCTCCGCGCGCCGCCCGTCGGCGGGCAGGATCGCCCAGCGGGACGGCCGGGTGGCGATCGAGGCGCTCGTGCCACTCGGCCGCCTGACGTCCGGCCAGGCCGGAGCCCTCGCGGACCTCGGACGGCCGGTGCGCCTGACCCCCTGGCGGACCGTCGTCCTGCCGGACCTCTCCCCCGGCGAGGCGGACCGGACCGAGCGGGCGCTGGCCGCCGCCGGGCTCGCCACCGACCCGGACTCCCCCTGGGCCGGGGTGACCGCCTGCACCGGCCGTCCTGGCTGCGCGAAGGCGCTCGCCGACGTGCGGGCCGATGCCCGGCAATGGGTGCGGAGCCTCGGCCGCGCACCCGCCACGCCCGTCCACTGGGCCGGTTGCGAGCGGCGCTGCGGCCTGCCACGCGGCCCGGTCCGCCAGCTGATCGCAACCATCAACGGATACGAGGAACGCCAGGAGTGAGCGACTACATCCGCGACGGCGCCGAGATCTACCGGCGCTCGTTCGCGACCATCCGCGCCGAGACCGACCTCACGGGCCTGCCGCCCGAGGTCGCCCAGGTGGCGGTGCGCATGATCCACGCGTGCGGCATGACCGACCTCGTCACCGACCTGGCCTGGTCGCCGCAGGTGGTCGCGCGGGCCAGGGAGGCGCTGCGCGGCGGCGCGCCGGTGTTGTGCGACGCCATGATGGTCGCCTCCGGCGTGACCCGGCGCAGGCTGCCCGCGGGCAACGAGGTGCTGTGCACGCTGGGCGATCCGCGCGTGCCCGAGCTGGCCGAACGCCTCGGCACCACCCGCAGCGCCGCGGCCCTGGAGCTGTGGCGCGACCGCCTGGAGGGCGCGGTGGTGGCGATCGGGAACGCGCCGACCGCCCTGTTCCGGCTGCTGGAGCTGGTGGCCGAGGGCGCCGGACGCCCCGCGGCCGTGCTCGGCATCCCGGTCGGCTTCATCGGCGCGGCCGAGTCCAAGCAGGCGCTGGCCGACAGCGACCTGGAGTACCTGGTGGTGCACGGCCGTCGCGGCGGCAGTGCGATGACGGCCGCCGCGATCAACGCCATCGCGAACGAGACGGAGTGACGACCATGTCAGGACGCCTGTACGGAGTCGGCCTGGGCCCCGGCGACCCCGAGCTGGTCACGGTCAGGACGGCCCGGCTGATCGGCGAGGCCGACGTGATCGCCTACCACGCCGCCCGGCACGGCCGCAGCATCGCCCGTTCGATCGCGCTGCCGTACATGCGCGAAGGCCAGATCGAGGAGCTGCTGCTCTACCCGCTGACCACGGAGACCACCGACCACCCCGGCGGCTACCAGGGAGCGCTCGACGACTTCTACGCCGACTGCGCCGAACGCCTGGCCGCCCACCTGGACGCGGGCCGCACCGTGGTCGTGCTGGCCGAGGGCGACCCGCTGTTCTACGGCTCCTACATGCACATGCACAAGCGGCTCGCCCACCGCTACCCGACCGAGGTGGTGCCCGGCGTGACCTCGGTCAGCGCCGCCGCCGCCGTGCTGGGACGGCCGCTGGTCGAGCGGGACGAGGTGCTGACCGTGCTGCCCGGCACGCTGCCCGCGCAGGTGCTGGCCGAGCGGCTGCGCGACACCGACTCGGCCGCCGTGCTCAAGCTGGGCCGCACGTTCGGGAAGGTGCGCGACGCGCTGGCCGAGGCGGGCCGCCTCGACGACGCCTGGTACGTCGAGCGCGCCACCATGGGCGCCGAGCGGGTCGCCCCGCTGAAGGACGTGGACCCGGACGGCGTCCCGTACTTCTCGCTGGCCCTGCTCGCCAGCCCGGCCGAGCGCACCTTCGTCCCCGAGCGCCCGGCGGACGAGGTGCGGGGCGAGGTGGCCGTGGTCGGCCTGGGCCCGGCCGGGCGGCCGTGGCTGACGCCGGAGGCGCAGGAGGCGCTGGCCGCGGCCACCGACCTCGTCGGCTATGGCCCGTACGTGGACCGGGTGGCTCCGAACCCGCGCCAGCGCCGCCACCGCACCGACAACCGGGTGGAGGCCGAACGCGCCAGGCACGCCCTTGAGCTGGCCCGGGACGGGGCTCGCGTGGCGGTCGTGTCGTCCGGCGACCCGGGCGTGTTCGCCATGGCCAGCGCCGTGCTCGAAGCCGCCGCCGACTTCCCGGACGTGCCGGTGCGGGTCGTGCCGGGACTGACCGCCGCCCAGGCGGTCGCCGCCAGGGCGGGCGCGCCGCTCGGCCACGACTACTGCGTGCTGTCGCTGTCCGACCTGCTCAAGCCGTGGGAGGTGGTGGCCGACCGGCTGTCCGCGGCCGCGCGGGCGGACCTGGTGCTGGCGATCTACAACCCGGCCTCGCGCAGCCGTACGTGGCAGGTCGCCGCCGCCCGGGACCTGCTGCTGGAGCACCGCGCGCCGGACACCCCCGTGGTGATCGGCCGCGACGTCGGCGGCCCGCAGGAGAGCGTCGCGGTCACCACGCTCGGCGAGCTGGACCCCGGCCAGGTGGACATGCGCTGCCTGCTGATCATCGGCTCGTCCACGACCCGGGCCACCGAAGGCGGCGTCGTCTACACCCCGCGCCGCTACCCCTGAACCCAGGCCGCCGCCGCCGCCACGCTGTCCGTGGCCCGGACGCCCGCGGGCAGCGGCGGCCGGTCCACCATGATCACCGGCAGGCCGAGCTCACGCGCCGCGCCGAGCTTGGCCGTGGTCATGCCGCCGCCGCTGTCCTTGGTCACCAGCACGTCCAGGCGGTGCTCCCGGATCAGGGCGCGCTCGCCCTCGACGGTGTACGGCCCGCGGTCGAGCAGGACGTGCACGTTCGCCGGCACCGGCCCCTCCGGCGGGTCCACCGACCTGGCCAGCAGCCACACGCCGGGCAGCGGCGCGAACACCGGCAGGCTCCGGCGTCCGGTCGTGAGGAAGACCCGGGTGTCCCGGCCGGCCGCGCCCCACCGGGCCGTGGTCAGCAGCCCGGCCGCCTCCTGGAGGGAGCCGACCCGCAGCCACGCGTCGCCCGGCCCCTCCCGCCATCCCGGACGCCGCAGCACCAGCAGCGGCACCCCGGTCGCCGACGAGGCCGCGACCCCCGAGGCGGTCATCCGCTCCGCGAACGGATGCGTGGCGTCGACCAGCACGTCGATGCGCTCCTCCAGCAGCCACGCGGCCAGGCCCGACGGCCCGCCGAACCCGCCTTCCCGCACCTCGCCCACGGGGAGCCGCGGGTTGTTCACCCGTCCCGCCAGCGAGGACACCACGTGCAGCCCGGGATCGGCGGCCAGCTCGGCGGCCAGGGCCCGCGCCTCCGCGGTGCCGCCGAGGATCAGGACCCGTCGCACGCCCGCTCCCTGGCGTCGCTGTAGAGGTGGCTGTCGGGGAACTGCGTCGCCGACAACACCCGGCCCACGACGATCACGGCCGTCCGCCGGATCCCGGCGTCGTGGACCTGTCCGGCGATGTCGGCCAGCGTCCCGCGCAGGATCACCTCGTCGGCCCGGCTCGCCCGCGCGACCACGGCCACCGGGCAGTCCGGTCCGTAGGAGGGCAGCAGCTCGGCCACCACCGCGTCGATCCGCTGCACGGCCAGGTGCAGCACCATCGTGGCCCGGCTCGCGCCGAGCGTGCCGAGGTCCTCGCCGTCCGGCATGGGGGTGGCGCGGGCGGAGGTGCGCGTCAGGATGACCGTCTGGCCGACGCCGGGCACGGTCAGCTCCCGGCCCAGCGCGGCCGCGGCCGCCGCGAACGCCGGAACCCCGGGCACCACCTCGTACGGCACGCCGAGGGCGTCCAGCCTGCGCATCTGCTCGGCCACGGCGCTGAACACCGACGGGTCGCCCGAGTGCAGCCGCGTCACGTCGAGACCGTCGCGGTGCGCGGCGGCCAGCTCGGCGACGATCTCGTCGAGCGTCAGGTCCGCCGTGTTCACCAGCCTGGCCCCGGGCGGGCAGGCGTCGAGCAGCTCGCGCGGCACCAGCGACCCGGCGTACAGGCAGACCGGCGACGCCTCCAGCCGGCGCAGGCCGCGCAAGGTGATCAGGTCGGCGGCGCCGGGACCGGCTCCGACAAAGTACACGGTCACGGCCGGTCCCCCTCCGTCATCGTTGATCCTTCCTTGTGATCGACCACACGGTCACCGGCATCGCCGCCCGCCAGCCGGTGAACCCGCCGACCGGCGAGGCCCGCTGGACGCCCAGGCGCACCAGGTCGCCCCCGAGCCTGCCGTACCAGTGGGCGAGGACGGCCTCGGACTCCAGGGTCACGGCGTTCACCACCAGCCGGCCGCCGGGGCGCAGCGCCGTCCAGCAGCGTTCCATCAGGCCGGGGGCGGTCGCGCCGCCGCCGACGAACACCGCGTCCGGCTCGGGCAGCCCGTCCAGCGCCCCGGGGGCCTTGCCCTCGACCACGCGCATCGACGGCACGCCGAGTCGCTCGGCGTTGCGCCGGACGGCGGCGGCCCGGTCGGCCCGGCTCTCGATCGCCACGGCGGCGCACGACGGGTGGCTGCGCATCCACTCGACGGCGATGCTGCCCGCCCCCGCGCCCACGTCCCACAGCAGCTCGCCTGGCAGCGGGGCCAGGCGGGACAGGCTGACGGCGCGGACCTCCCGCTTGGTGAGCTGCCCGTCGTGCTCGTACGCGCCGTCGGGCAGCCCCGGCACCCTGGCCAGGGGCTCGGCGTCCCGGGCGAGGACGCACTCGACGGCGATCACGTGCAGCGCGGACTCCTGGCCCTCCGCCCAGCTCTCGGCCGTGCCCCGCCGTTCGGACTCCCCTGGGCCGCCCAGCTCCGACAGCACCGTCATCGGGCTGGGTCCGTACCCGTGCCGGGCGAGCAGCCCGGCGACCACCGGCGGCGAGTCAGGCCCCGCGCCGAGCACGACGACCCGGCGGCCCGGCTGGAGCGCGGCGGCCAGCGCCGCGGGCGGCCGGCCCACCAGGCTGACGACGTCCACCTGCTCGGCCGGCCAGCCCAGCCGGGCGCAGGCCAGCGTCAACGACGACACGTGCGGCAGCACCGTTACGCGCTCCGCGCCCAGCAGCCGGACCAGCGTCGAGCCGATGCCGTAGAACATCGGATCGCCGCTGGCCAGCACGCAGACCTCGCGGCCGGCGTACCGGTCCATGAGGGCCGGCAGGGCGGGCAGCAGCGGCG
>NZ_JBSFGJ010000323.1:0-10708 GCF_053596515.1 Nonomuraea sp. NPDC001684 | reverse complement strand
GGGACGGTCACGGCATGGCCGGTCAGTCGGCCGTCGTGGCAGGCGATGCCGCCGCCCGGGGCGCAGGCCAGCGCGTGCGTCAGCGACGGATCCACCGTCCAGACGACCGTCTCCCTGTCGATCCAGTGGGCCCGCGCCTCGCCGTCGCCGATCGCGGTCACGTAGATCATGGTGCCCGCCCGGCGGCGGCCCATGCGAGGACGCCGCGCCGGGCGGCGCAACCCGGTCAGGGGCCGGACGCAGGCCCTAGCTCTCGGTGACGTCGGTGCCGTCGGGCATCAGCATGGCCGTGCAGGCGTATTCGGCGTCCGCCCGGCCGTGGCCGCCGAAGGAGCACGCCTTGGCGGCGACGTTCCCTCCCAGGCTGAAGGCCATCGGCGACTCCAGCGCGTGCACCGCGAAGGCAAGCCCCCGATGTGCGGAAATGCGGCTTCCCCACAGGGCTCTGGGCGCCAGGAGAGGGCCGGATGACCCGCCTCCGTTTTCGTGACCGTGCCATTACTTTGCGTAATCAGTGACTTTGCGTGATCCTGGGCTCATGGACGGATTCCTGGACCCCACCTGCGGAGGCATGACCGAACTACGTGTGCACGGCGTCTCCGGCACCCCGCCGGCGAGCATCCTCAACCATCCCCACCCCCGCCAGATCGCCGGCGACGCCACCACCGGCTTCTACCGCCGCTGGTGGCCCGGCGGCCGGCCCGACGGCGAGCAGGACGACCTGCCCGGCGTCCGCCACCGCGAGGCCTACGCCTGGGGCGGCCTCACCTCGGGTGGCAGGACCATCGCGCTCTGGCTGCTCCTGCTGCCCTTCTCCCTGGCCAACCTGTCCTACTTCATGCTCCCCAGACCTCCGGCCGGCGCCCGTCTGCGGCACGTGGCCGAGGCGGCGCAGCGGCTGTTCGCGCTGCTGCTCACCGGCACCCTCGTGGGCGCGGTCACCCGGGCGAGCGTCGACCTCGTCGGCTGGCAGTGCACCGCGGCCGGCCGGGCCTGCGCCCGCGAGAGCGCGCCCGCCTGGGTCCACTGGATGAGCGAGTTGTGGGGCGCCGACCCGTCGCGGCGGCTGGCGGTCGCCGCGCTGGCGCCGTTCGCGGTGGTCGTGCTGCTGTGGTGGCTGGCGCGGCGCACCTGGGAGCGCGACGAGCAGACCGGCATCCCGCACGACGGCGGCTCGCGTCCCGGGCCGTTGCTGGCCCGGCCGCGGTTGTGGCACGGCGGCGCGCCCGTGTGGCGGTTGCGGGCGGTGCACGTCGCCTTCGCGCTGGGGTCGATCGGCCTGGCGGTGTCGGCGCCGTTCGTGGGCGACCCGCGGGGGCTGGCGCTGACGGCCGCCAACGCCGCCGTCCAGGTCGCCGCCGCCGTGCTGGCGGCGCTGCCCGGCATCGCCAGGCGGCTGGCCCCCGGCGAGACGGTCCCGCCCTGGCTCACCGGCGCGTGCCGGGCGCTGCGGGTGGCCGGGCCGCTGGCCTTCGTGGCCACGATCGCCGCCGCCCTGGCCGGGATGTCGCCCGCGCTGCCGGGGCGGCAGCTGCCCGGCATCGGCGTTGGAGCGTTCCAGTTCGCGCTGACTGTCGGGCTCGGGCTGTTCATCCTGGTGGCGACGTTCGTCCTGGCGCGCATGGACCGGCCGGCCGAGACCGGCGACCCGATCGAGCGGCGGGCGATGTGCGGCATGGCGGCCTGGTTCACGCTGATGGTGGCGGCCGGCAGCGCCAACGTGCTCGCCCTCGGCCTGCTGTTCTGGACCGCCACGTTCTTCGGCGTGCCGGCCTCGGTCGCCGAGCCGGGGCCGGTCGACCGCAGGCTCTACCTCGACGACCCGGTCTGGTGGACGGCCGCGCTCGTGCCGCTGCTGGTGATCGGGTTCGTCGCCGTGGCGGCCGAGCTGTGGCTGGCCCGCGGGTCGGCAGCCGCCGCGCTCACCCCGAAGCTGACCCCCTACTACGGCGCCTACGACCGTGACGTGGCCGGCAAGTGGGCGCTGGCCGCCCTCACCGACCGCGCCGGGCTCGTGCTGGCCGTGCTCACCGGCATCGGCGTGGCCGGTTCCGGCGCGGTGACCGTGATCTACCGATTCCACCTGTTCGCCCCGGTGGGTGGGCTGGCCGGGCTGCTGGCCTCGATCGGGAGCTGGGCCATGACGGCGATCGTCGTGGGCCTGGTCCTGCTGGGCCGCCGCACGTACAGCGACACGCGGCTGCGCCGCACGGTCGGCATCCTGTGGGACGTCTCGACCTTCTGGCCCAGGGCCATCCACCCGCTGGCGCCGCCCTGCTACACCGAGCGGGTGATCCCCGAGCTGCTCGCCCGGGTCAAGACCCTGACCAGGACCGCCGACGACGAGGTGGTGCTGTCCGGCCACAGCCAGGGCAGCGTGCTCACCGCCGCGCTCGTCCTCCAGGTACGGCCCGAGCTGCGGCCCCGGGTCCGGCTGCTCACCCACGGCTCGCCGCTGCGCCGCCTGTACGCCGCCTTCTTCCCCGCCTACTTCGGCACCCCCGGCCTGTCGGCGATGCGCGACGCCGTCCGCTGGACGAACCTGTACCGGCTGAGCGACCCCATCGGGGGGCCGGTCTTCCGCCGGGTCGACCCGTTCGGGCCGCGTCCGGCGGGCGAGGGGGAGCAGACCGTCGACCGGTTCTGCTGGGACCCGCTCCAGCCGGGGCCGGGCGAGCCGCTGCCCGAGGCGCGCTGGCACTCCGACTACTGGCTCGACCCGGCCTACGAGGAGACCCTGGCCCGGCTCACCAGGTCAGATGGAGTTCCTCGGGCGCGCGGTGGATGAGCGTGGCGGCCATCGCGACGTCCGCGCGGGCCAGCCGGAGACCGGGCAGCTCGGCCACCAGCAGCTCCAGCGTCACCCGGAGCTGCTCGCGGGCCAGGAACGCGCCGGGGCAGCCGTGCACGCCGTGCCCGAACGCCAGATGGCGGGCGCGCGGCCGGGTGATGTCGAAGACGTCGGGCCGCTCGTGCACCGCCTCGTCACGGCCGGCCGAGGCGAAGGAGACGAAGACCGTCGAGCCCTCGTCCAAGGGCGTGCCGGCCAGGGTGAGCGGCCTGGTGACGCGGCGGCGGAAGCCCTGGACGGGCGCCTCGTACCG
The DNA here is from genome assembly GCF_053596515.1 of Nonomuraea sp. NPDC001684. NCBI lineage: Bacteria > Bacillati > Actinomycetota > Actinomycetes > Streptosporangiales > Streptosporangiaceae > Nonomuraea > Nonomuraea sp. NPDC001684. The sequence continues at coordinate 7,604 of NZ_JBSFGJ010000323.1, read as the reverse complement.
GGCGGCCTCCTCGATCGCGGCCGGGATCAGCTCGGCCGGGCTCGCGCACAGCAGCTCCCACTGGCGGCGGTCGCGCAGCAGGCGGTGCACGACCGAGCCGAGCAGCGCGGTCGTGGTGAGGTGCCCGGCGAGCATGACGTTCTCGACGTTGGAGGCGATCTCGTCGCGCTGGGCGGCCGTCGGCTCGCCGGGGCCGGGCGCCAGGCCGCGCACCACCTCCCCGGTCAGGTCGCCGGATTCGCCTGAACGGGCGGCGTGGGCGGCCAGCAGCCGCCGCAGCGCGGCCACGTCGCGGGCGGCGGCGATCTGCTCGTCCTCGGGCATCGGGGTGAACAGCAGGTCCTCGGCCCGGAAGCCGCCCCTGATCGCGGTGGGCACGTCGGCCGGGTCCAGGCCCAGCAGGTGGCCGATCACGGCGGCGGGCAGCGGCCTGGCGTAGCGGGACATCCACTCGCCCCCGCCCGCCTTGACGAACGCGGTGACCAGGTCGGCGGCCGTGGCGGTGACGAACGGCAGGACGGCGGCCACCCGGGCGGGCGACAGGCCGCGGGTGAGCGGCCTGCGGTAGCGCCGGTGCGCCTCGCCGTCGGTGCTCAGCACCACGGGCGCGCCGCCCGGCACCCCGGCCAGCTCGGCGAAGGCCCGCGGGCTCGGGATCACGTCGGGCCGCAGGGCGCCCTGGGAGGAGAAGTCGTCCGGCCTGGACAGCACCTCGCGCACGTCGTCGTGCCGGGCCACCAGCCAGGCGTCCAGCTCCTCGACGAAGGTGAGCCCCGAGGCGGCGCGGGCGCGGGCGTAGAGCGGGTACGGGTCGCGGTAGAGCGCCTGTCGATCCACGCGTCCCATCGTCCGGCGTGGCCCGGGACGCCACAAGATCTGAAATTTTCTTTTAGTTCACTCCGAAGTCTTGAAACTTATATCCACGAACGATTGAGTTCGGTCGTGCAGACCCTCCGTTTCCTGGCCGCCGCCGCGCTCGTGTTAGGGCCGGTGGCCCTGAGCGCGCCCGCGCAGGCCGACCCCGCCCCGCCCGCCGAGGACGCGCTGAAGGCGTCCTCCTACCCGCCGCCCTCCACGCTGATCAGCCAGGCCACCGCCGGGCAGCCCCGGCTGGAGACGGCCAAGAGGACCCGGCCGGTCGCGCCGGGCCTCTCGCTGACCTCGTTCGACACCTACGACGCGCTGGGCTGGCTGCGCGCCGACGCGCTGACCGCCGACCTCGGCGGCGGCAAGGGCGGCCCCAGGGCCGACTACGTCTTCTCCGGCGAGGTGACCAAGACGGAGCCGCTGTCCGGCCCCGCCGGGCGCTCCCGCGCGGTGGCGGCGGTCAACGGCGACTTCTTCGACATCAACAACTCCGGCGCCGCCCAGGGCATCGGCGTGCAGGACGGCACGCTGGTCCAGTCGCCGGCCGCCGGGCACGACAACGCGGTCGCCGTCACCGGCGACGGCGTCGGGCGGGTGCTCAAGATGTACTTCGAGGGCACCGCCACGCCCTCCGGCGGCGCGCCGATCGCGCTCACCCAGTTCAACCAGATGGTGCAGAACGGCGGCGTCGGCCTGTTCACGCCGCTGTGGGGCTCCTACAGCCGGGCCCGCGCCGTCGAGGGCGCCGCCACGGTCGCCGAAGTCGTGCTGGTGGACGGCGTGGTCACCGAGGTGCGCAACGCCGCCGGCACCGGGCCCATCCCGGCCGGCACCACGATCCTGCTCGGCCGGGACGCCGGCGCCGCCGCCCTGTCGGCCCTGAAGGCCGGCGACCGCGTGGACGTGAAGTACCAGCCGAAGGCGTCGGACGGCGCCGCCGTCAAGGCGGCCGTCGGCGGCAACTACGTCCTGGTCAAGGACGGCGTCGTGCAGAACAGCAGTGACCCGGCCGCGCACCCGCGCACCGCCGTGGGCTTCTCCGCCGACGGCAGGAAGATGTACCTGCTGACCGTGGACGGCCGCCAGGCCGACAGCCGCGGCGTCACGCTCAACGAGCTGGCCGCCATGATGGTGGACCTGGGCGCGGCCAACGCGCTCAACCTCGACGGCGGCGGCTCCTCCACCCTGCTGGCGCGCGAGCCCGGCTCGGCCGAGGTGCAGGTGGAGAACAGCCCCTCCGACGGCGGCGAGCGCCACGTGCCCAACGGCCTGGCGCTGTACGCGCCCGAGGGCAGCGGCAAGCTCAAGGGCTTCTGGCTGGAGACCGCGAGCGACCCGGCCAAGGCGCCCGGCGTGGGCCCGGTCGCGGGCGGCCGCCCCGACCGCGTCTTCCCCGGCCTCACCAGGCGGCTGACCGCCGCCGGCTACGACGAGACGTACGGCCCCGCGGCCGGCACGCCGTCCTGGCGGGCCAACCCGGCCGTGCACGGCGTGATCAAGAACGGCAGGTTCCACGCCCTGGTGCCCGGCCAGACCACGGTCACCGCCGCGCGCGGCGGCGCCAAGGGCACGATCGGCCTGACCGTGCTCCAGCCGCTGCAGCGGCTCGGCGCCACGGCCGACCGGCTCGGCATCTCGGGCGCCGACGGCAGCGCCGCCTTCGGCGTGGTCGGTTACGACCACAACGGCAACTCCGCGCCCATCGAGCCGGACGACCTCACGCTCGACTACGACCGGAACCTGTTCGAGGTCACCCCGGCCGAGCACGGCTACTTCACCGTCAAGGCCCGGCAGGCCACCGGCTCCGGGCTGATCACCGCCAAGGTCGGCAAGATCACCACGGCCGTCCCGGTGACGGTCGGCTTCGAGTCCAAGCCGGTCGCCGACTTCGAGGACGCGGCCAAGTGGACCTTCGCCGCCGCCCGCGCCACCGGCTCGCTGTCGGCCGCGCCGGGCCAGAGCGGCGGCGGGCTCAAGCTGTCCTACGACTTCACCACCTCGACCGCCACCCGGGCCGCGTACGCCAGCCCGCCGCAGCAGATCGTGGTGGACGGGCAGCCGCAGGCGTTCGGGCTGTGGATCAACTCCACCGGCAAGGGGGAGTGGCCCAGCCTGGAGTTCTACGACGCGCTCGGCCAGTCGCAGATCCTGCGCGGGCCGTACATGACGTGGACCGGCTGGCAGTACGTCGAGTTCCCGGTGCCCGCCGGGGTCAACTACCCGCTCAAGCTCCGGCGCTTCTACGTGGCCGAGACCAGGGCCGACGCCAAGTACAGCAACGACATCCTGATCGACGGCCTGGTGGCCAAGGTGCCGCCGTCGATCACCGCGCCCGCCGTGCCCAAGATCTCCGACCCGGTGGTCAGGGCGGACGTGGCCAAGGCGCCCTGGCGGTTCGCGGTCATGTCGGACGCCCAGTTCGTGGCCAGGAGCCCCGACAGCGACATCGTCAGGAACGCCCGCCGCACGCTCAAGGAGATCAAGGCCGCCAAGCCCGACTTCCTGCTGATCAACGGCGACCTGGTGGACGAGGCGTCGCCGGAGGACTTCGCGCTGGCGAAGAAGATCCTCGACGAGGAGCTGGGAGGAGAGCTGAAATATCACTACATCCCCGGCAACCATGAGGTCATGGGCGGCAAGATCGACAACTTCAAGGCCGTCTTCGGCGACACGTACGGCACCTTCGACCACAAGGGCACCCGCTTCGTCACCCTGGACACCTCCCGCCTGAACCTGCGCGGCGGCGGCTACGACCAGGTCGCGATGCTCCGCTCCGAGCTCGACAAGGCGGCGAAGGACGCCTCCGTCGGGTCGGTCGCCGTGCTGTTCCACGTGCCGCCGCGCGACCCCACGCCGGGCAAGGGCAGCCAGCTCGGGGACCGGAAGGAGGCCGCGCTGGTCGAGGGCTGGCTGGCCGGCTTCCAGCGCGACACCGGCAAGGGCGCGGCCTTCATCGGCGGGCACGTGGGCACGTTCAACGCCTCGCGCGTGGACGCGGTGCCGTACTTCATCAACGGCAACTCCGGCAAGAACCCGGCCACCGCCCCCGAGGACGGCGGCTTCACCGGCTGGTCGCTGTGGGGCGTGGACCCCGTGACGCCCGCCGAGGCCGAGCACGTACGGCGCAACTGGTTCACCGACGCGCCCGACTGGATCGGCGCGCAGGTGCGGCCGCACGTGGACGAGCTGACGCTGACCGCGCCCGCGACCGTCGCCGTCGGCGCGCCCGCGCCGGTCACGGCGGCGATCCGGCAGGACGACCGGGCCGTCCCGGCCGCCTACCCCGTCTCCGTCACCTGGTCCGGCTCGCCCAACCTGCACGTCGGCACCCGCCAGACGGCCAAGCCGTGGCACGTGGCGGTGCTCGACCCGGGCACGGGCACGATCACGGCCCTGCGGACGGGCCAGGTGACGGTCGCGGTCACCGTCAGCGGGGTCACCCGCCAGGCGACCGTGGCGCTCACCGCCAAGGCCGCCGCCTGAGGCCCCCGGCCGGGGAGGAGCCACCCTCCCCGGCCAAAACCCTCCCAGATACCGAAATATCGGGATGAAGGGTTAAGAATCTAGGCAGTCATGGGATTTCCCCTTCTTCCTCTGGATAGCACTCCTGACGTGCGGGGACCTGCCCCCGCGAGGCGCGGGACCGGGGGAAGGACTGGGGGTTCGTCGGTGAACGCATGGACCTTCGAGGGACAACCCGGCGCGCTGGGCGACACGGTCACGCTCGTGGAGGGCGGCTCGTTCTGCGTGTGCCAGCACGGCGGCGACATCGTCCCCGGCGGCGCGCAGGGCGTCTACCACGCCGACACCCGTCTGCTGTCCCGCTGGATGTTGCGCGTGGACGACCATCCCGTCGAGCCGCTGCAGGTCATCATGGGCGAGCCGTACCACGCCACCTTCCTCGGCAAGGCCCGGCCGCGTCCCGGATGGGCGGAGAGCACGCTGCTCGTGGTGCGCGACCGCTACGTCGGCGGCGGGCTGCGCGAGGACCTCACGCTGCGCAACATGTCCGAGGAGGCCGCGGGCTGCGTCGTGTGCGTGCAGGCCGGCGCCGACCTGGCCGACCTGTTCGAGGTGAAGTCCGAACGCAGCTGGCCCGCCGAGGACGTCGAGATGAACCCCGGCGAACGCGGCATCGCGGTCTACTCGCCCAGCCGCGCCCGCGGCGCCAGGATCGCCGTCGAACCGCCCGGCACGCCGGTCGTCACCGCGCCGGGCCTGCTCACCTTCGACGTCGTGGTGCCCGCCCGTGGCGAATGGCACGCCACCGTGCTGGTGACGCCGGTCCACGAGGGCGAGGAGTCCTCGGCCCGGTTCCCGGTCGCCCATCCCCCCCACCATGCCGAGCCGGCCCGCCGCCTGGCCGAGTGGACCGCCAGCACCCCCGTCCTGGAGAGCACGAACGCCGCCCTCGTCGAGGCCCTGACCCGCTCCCGCGAGGACCTGGGGAGCCTGCGCCTGTTCGACCGCGACCATCCCGACGAGCCGCCCGCGATCGCCGCCGGCGCGCCCTGGTTCATGACGCTGTTCGGCCGCGACTCGCTGCTGACCTCCTGGATGGCGCTGCCGCTGGACCAGACGCTCGCCCTCGGCACCTTGCGCCGGCTGGCCCGGCTCCAGGGCGCCAAGGTCGACGCCCTGTCGGAGGAGGAGCCCGGCAAGATCATGCACGAGCTGCGCTTCGGCGTCCAGGACGGCTCCTCCCCGTACGGCGGGCGGGCCTACTACGGCTCGGTGGACGCCACCCCGCTGTTCGTCATGCTGCTCGGCGAGCTGCGCCGCTGGGGCGTGCACCGCGAGGCGGTCGAGGAGCTGCTGCCGCACGCCGACGCCGCCCTGGCCTGGATCGAGGAGTACGCCAGCCGCGACGGCTTCGTCTGGTACCAGCGCAAGACCGACCGCGGCCTGGTCAACCAGGGCTGGAAGGACTCCTTCGACGGCGTCAACTTCGCCGACGGCACCATCGCCCGCCCGCCGATCGCCCTGGCCGAGGTGCAGGGCTACGTCTACGCCGCCTACCTCGCCCGCGCCCACTTCGCCTGCCAGCAGGGCGACGAGGCCGCCGAGCGGCGCTACGTGCAGCGGGCGCGCGAGATCAGGGAGGCGTTCAACGAACGGTTCTGGCTGCCCGGCCCCGGCTACTACGCCATGGGCCTGGACGGGCGCGGCCGGCCCATCGACGGCCTCGGCTCCAACATGGGCCACTGCCTGTGGGCCGGCATCGCCGACGAGGACAAGGCCCGGCAGGTGGCCCGCCACCTGCTCTCGCCGGAGATGTTCACCGGGTTCGGGGTGCGCACGCTGGCCTCGTCCATGGGGGCCTACAACCCGATGAGCTACCACAACGGCTCGGTGTGGCCGCACGACAGCGCGATCATCGCCGCCGGGCTGATGCGCTACGGCCACGTCGAGGAGGCCCAGCGCATCGCCGTCGGGCTGCTGGAGGCCGCGCACGCCTTCGGGGGGCGGCTGCCGGAGCTGTTCTGCGGGTTCGGCAAGGAGGAGTACGGGCGGCCGGTGCCGTACCCGACGTCGTGCTCGCCGCAGGCGTGGGCCGCCGCCGCGCCCATCCAGCTCCTGCGCACGCTGCTGCGGCTGGATCCGTGGGTGCCGTACGGGAAGATGTGGCTGGTCCCGGCGCTGCCCGAGGGGTTCGGAGAGGTGACGATCAAGGGCATGCCGGTGGGCGACTCCAGGGTCGGGATCCGCGTCAGGGGCGAGGACGGCACGCCGCTGGTGTCCGGCCTGCCCGACGGCGTCGAGCTGGTCACCGAACCGCGCTGCCCGATCAGCGGCGCCTGCCGCTCCGGCCCCGCCCGCAGGGCGCACGGCCTGCCGGCGTTGTGACGACCGGACCGACACGGGGGAGGTGCTGGGATGACGACGGATTCCGAGGACGACTGGGAAGGCGCGCTGCGCATCGTGATGGTCGCTCCGCCCTGGGAGGAGGTCCCGCCGCGGGCCTACGGCGGGATCGAGCAGATGCTCGCCGACCTGATCACGGGCCTGTCCGCCCGCGGCCACGAGGTGACGCTGATCGGCGCGGGCAGCACCGGTCTCCCGGCCAAGTTCCTGGTCACCTACCCCGAGGCGCCCTCGGAGCGGATCGGCGAAGGGCTGCCCGAGGTGCTGCACGCCGCCCAGGCCTGGCGGGCGCTGGAAGGGCTGCCCGCCGACATCGTGCACGACCATTCGCTGGCCGGACCGCTTACGGCCCTCGGCCGGGCGACCCCGACCGTGGTCACCTGCCACGGCGATGCCGGCGGCGAGCTGGGCGAGGTGTACCGGGCGCTCGGCGAGCACGTCAACCTGATCGCCGTCTCCGACGCCCAGCGCGCCGACGCCCCCGACCTCAACTGGATCGCCACCGTGCACAACGCGCTCGACACCGCCTCCTTCCCCTTCCGGGAGCACAAGGAGGACTGGGTGCTGTGGCTGGGCCGCTTCTGCCACAGCAAGGGCCCGCACCTGGCCATCGACGCCGCCCGCGCCGCGGGCCGCCGCATCGTGCTGGCCGGCAAGCTCACCGAGCCGTGCGAGCACGTCTACTTCGACGAGCACGTACGGCCGCGGCTCGGCCCCGGGGTCACCTACCTGGGCGAGGCCGACGCCGGGCGCAAGCGCGAGCTGCTGGCCGCCGCCCGGTGCATGGTCTTCCCCATCCAGTGGGAGGAGCCGTTCGGCATGGTGGTGATCGAGGCCATGGCCTGCGGCACGCCCGTCGTCGCCATCGGCCG
>NZ_JBSFGJ010000322.1:0-10733 GCF_053596515.1 Nonomuraea sp. NPDC001684 | reverse complement strand
CTCGCTCGGGCGGCTGTTCCCGGCGCTGGCCGGGCTCGCGTTCGCGGCCACGCTGGTGTCGCTGTTCCTGTCGTACGGCGACGCCCTGCAGTACCGGTCCGCGCGCGTCGTCGAGGCGTTCTCCAGCGTGGACGGGCCGGGCGCCGAACATCTGGCCACCTCCATGGTCATCAGCAACGTCGTCCTGCTGGCCCCGGTGCTGCTGGTGGCCCGGCGCTGGAACCTGCCGTTCGGCGCGGTGACCGTCATGTACACGATCGCCGTCCTGATGCCCGGCGCGCAGACGGCGTTCGAGAACGCGCCGACCCTGCTCACGTTCGTCGCCGCGGGCCTGGCGAGCGACGTGCTGATCCGCCTGCTGCGCCCGTCCGGCGCGCGGCGGGGGGCCTACTGGGCCTTCGCCGGGCTGTCGGCCTTCGTCACCTGGTCGCTCTACATCGGGGTCGCCTCGGCGGCCGGGGGCGGGCTGCCCGCGGTGCCCGAGCTGTGGACCGGCGCGCCGGTGGTGGCCGGGCTGATCGGCCTGGCGCTCGGGGCGCTGTTCCTGCCGAACGCGCTCCCCGCGGACGCGGCCGACGCCGGACGGGCATGATCCGGCCGCTCCGGGTCCTGTGTCTCGTCGCCGTACTCCTGCTCGCGGGCGCCGCCCCGGCCGCGGCCCACAACGTCACGGCCGGGGCGGACCTGCGCTTCGCCCAGACCATCGCCGGCGCCGAGCTCACGGTCGTGATCAAGGGCACGTCGCGGGTGCCGGGGCCGCTGCAGATCGGCGTGATCGCCTACGAGCCGGCGACCGGGCCGCCGATCGGCCTGGAGGTGCGCTCGGTCGAGGACGGCCACAAGGCGACGGCCACCGCGCAGCCGTCCGCGACCCCCCGGTACGTCAGGATCACGGTCGAGCGCACCGGGCCGCACGAGCTCAGGCTGACGGCGGGGGGCGAGGTCGCCGTGCTGCCGTTCCGCGTCCTGGTGGACCGCGGCTCCGCCGGCGAGTTCCTGATCTACGGCGGCCTGCTGGTGGCCGGGCTGCTGCTGGTGGGCGGCCTGCTCACCGGGGCGCTGTCGCGCAGGGCCCCGGCGATGCTGCTGGCCGGCGGCGCGGCGGCCGCGGTGACGGTGGCCGCGATGGTCGTCGTGTTCGAGCCCTCGCTGCCGCCCCCGCCGCCGGACGGCGCCGCCCCGGCGGTGAACACGACGGCCCTCGGACGGCCCTTCGCGCGGGGACGGGTGACGACCGTCCCGGCGCGTCCGGCGACCGGCGAGGAGTTCACGCTGCGCCTGGACCTCACCGACGGCTCGACCGGGCATCCGGTGGACGACCTCGTCCTGCACCACGAGGCGCTCGCCCACCTGGTGGTCACCAGCGAGGACGGCGCCTACTTCCGGCACCTGCACCCGCTGCGCACCGCGCCCGGACGGCTGGAGGTCCGGCTGCGCGCCGACCGGCCGGGCCGGTTCCTGGCCTACGCGGAGCTGGAACGCGAGGACTCCGGCGGCCAGCTGCTCGACGGCGAGTTCCGGGTCGCCGGGCCCGCGGTGGCCGCTCCGCCGCCGGTAGCGCCCGGGACGGGGGGCACGCCGGTGGTGCGGCCGTCCGTGCCGGTCGCGGGGCGTCCGGCGGCGATCGAGGTGGGGCTCGGGGTCACGCCGCGGCAGTGGCTGGGCATGTCGGGGCACCTGATCGTGCGCAGCCAGGACGGCGCGTTCCTCGGCCACGTGCACGAGATGGGCGCCCCCGCGCCCCGGCTGCGCTTCACGTTCAGCTTCCCGGCGCCGGGCCGCTACCTGGCCTGGGCCCAGTACGCGGCCGCCGACCGGATCGTGACCGTGCCCTTCACCGTCGAGGTCGCGGAGGCTCTCCGATGAGGCGGATCCTGGCCGTCGCCGCGCTGCTGGCCGCGGCCCTGGCGGTGTTCCTGTACGTGCGCGGCTCGGCGCCCGGCCCGCTCACCCTCACCAGCACCGGCGAACGGTACGCCGTCACCGTCGTGGTCCCGAGGCCGACGACGGGCCGCGTCACGGCCGAGGTGCGGGTGACCTCCGGCGACCCGCACACGGTGGCGCTGTCCACGGTGATGCCCGGCATGGGCCACGCCACCCCGGAGATCGTCGCCGACCCGCGGCAGCCGGGCCGTTACGTGGCCGAGGGCGAGTTGTTCCCGATGGCCGGGGTGTGGGAGCTGTCGGTCCGGCTGAGCGGCGCGGCGGGAGAGGAGGTGCTGGTGGTGAAGGCGCCGATCACGGGATAAGGGGCCGCTCTTGACGTATGAAATGAACGATCTTTTAATTCGTCCATGGGACGTATCGCCGGCGTCACCGCCGCCGAGACGCGGGAACGCCTGCTGCGCGCCGCCGCGGACGTCTTCGCCAGGCGCGGCTACGACGGCACCCGCGTCGCCGACATCGCCGCCGCCGCCGGGGTGAGCAACGGCGCCCTGTACGCCCACTTCGGCTCCAAGGCCGGCCTGCTCGTGGCCGCGCTGGGCGCGCACGGGCGGCGGCTGATGGACGGCCTGTTCGCCGACGACCCCGACCGGCCGGTCGCCGACCTGCTCGTCGCCGCCGGCCGCCGGCTCCCCCGCCCCCTGGACGCCGGCGGCGACCTCGTCGTCGAGGCGCTGGCCGCCGCCCGCCGCGACGAGGACGTGGCCCTGCCCATGCGGGACTACGTCGGCGAGCGCGCCCACCGGCTGGCCGGCCTGGTCCGCGCCGGCCAGGACGGCGGCGAGCTGGACCACGCCCTGTCACCGGAGGCGATCGCCCATTTCTGCCTCCTGCTCGCGATGGGCAGCGCGCTCATCGCCCCGGACCCCCACCAGGTGGACGAGGAGGAGTGGGCCAGGCTGCTCATCCGCGTCGTCGCCGCCCTCTCCCCCGCCCCACCGCACGAAGGAACGCCGTGAGAGTACAGATCGACCCCGAGCGCTGCCAGGGACATGGCCGCTGCTACGACCTCGCCCCCGACCTGTTCGGCGAGGACGACGAAGGTTACGGAACGGTCCTCGGCGACGGCCAGGTGCCGCCCGGCCAGGAGCGCACGGCGCGGCTGGCCGTCTCCAACTGCCCGGAGCGGGCGATCGACCTGCTCGGGGAGGCGTGACATGAGCGTGGACGAGCGCTTCGTCAAGAACTTCGGCGAGCCGGGCGACGGCGAGGAGCTCGGCACCCGCAGCGAGATCGTCACCGGCCCGGTCTCGGACTGGGCCACGGACTTCTCCCACCTGGAGCCGGAATGGGCCGCCGACCCGTACCCGATCCAGGACGACCTGCGGCGGCGCTGCCCGATCGCGCACACCGACCGGTTCGGCGGCGGCTGGCTGCCCACCCGCTACGAGGACGTCGCGGCCGTCGCCTACGACACCGAGCGGTTCTCCTCGCGCTCGATCATCATGAGCAACTTCCGGCCGCCGCGGGAGAGCGCGCCGGTGGGCGGCACGCCGCCGATCTCGTCCGACCCGCCCTTCCACCACGACGCGCGCAAGCTGCTGCTGCCCGCGTTCACCAAGACGGCGGTGGCCAGGCGAGAGGAGTCGACGCGGGCGCTGTGCCACGAGCTGATCGACGCCCTGGAGGGCCAGGACGTCGTGGACGCCGCCCGCGACTACGCCCAGCACATCCCGATGCGGGTGATCGCCGACATGCTGGGCTTCCCGCCCAAGGACGGCCCGCGCTTCCGCGAGTTCATCGAGAACGCCCTGGAAGGCGTCAACCTGCCGCCCGAGCAGCGGACCGCCAACATGGGACGGCTCTTCGACTACCTGCTGGACCAGATCCGCGACCACGTGCAGCACCCGCGCGACGACCTCACGACGTACCTCGTCGAGGCCGAGCTGTACGGCCACAAGCTGGAGGCCGGGCACGTGGCGGGCACGATCGCCCTGCTGCTGATCGCCGGTATCGACACCACCTGGAGCGCGATCGGGGCGTCCCTGTGGCACCTGGCCAAGACCCCCGCGGACCGCGAACGCCTGGTCGCCGAACCCGCCCTCCTGCCCACCGCCATGGAGGAGTTCCTGCGCGCCTACGCCCCCGTCACCATGGCCCGCCTCGTCAAAGACGACATGCACTGGAACGGCGTCGACATGAAAGCCGACGACTGGGTCCTGCTCTCCTTCCCCGCCGCCAACCGCGACCCCGCCCACTTCGACCACCCCGCCGACATCCGCATCGACCGCGAAGTCAACCGCCACGCCGCCTTCGGACTCGGCATCCACCGCTGCGTCGGCTCCCACCTGGCCCGCATGGAACTCCGCACCGCCCTGGACGTCTGGCTCCAGCGCATCCCCGCCTTCACCCTCGCCGACCCCGACGCCGTCACCTGGGCGACGGGCCAGGTGCGCGGCCCCCGCACCCTTCCGCTCCGCATCACCTGACCCTCGCCCGCCCCTGGCCCCCGCCAGGGGCGCCGATCACGCGGCTTCGGCCGTCACCAGGAACAGCAGGGCCGAGGCCAGGAAGGGGCGGCAGCGCAGGTCGTCGAACCACTCCTCGGCGCCGGGTTCGAGATATCCGGCGCCGACGGCCCTGACCAGGTTGCGGCGCAGGCCGAGGACCTGGTCGGCGGTGGCCAGGTCGCGGAAGACCGGCGCGACCGTCGCCACCGACCGCACCGTGAGGCCCGCGCCCTCGCACAGCCGGGGCAGGCTGCGGCCGAGCGTGCCGTGCCGGATCATCTCGGTGGAGATGAACCGGGCCAGCGTCCGGCCGACGTCCGGGCGCGGGGAGTCGACGAGCATGCCCTCCCAGTCGGGTTCGGCCATGACGATCCGCGCCCCTGGGCGCGCCACCCGGCGGAACTCCGCCAGCACCCGCGCCGGGTCGTCCACGTGCTGCAGCACCCGGTCGGTACGGGCCCGGTCGACGCTCCCGTCCTCGAACGGCAGCTCGTGCACGTCTGCGGAACGCACCTCGACCTGGGGACGTCCGGCCAGACGGGCGGCCGCCTCGGCGACCATCGCCGGGGCGCGGTCGAGGCCGATCACCCGTCCGGCAGGAGTGACGGCGTCGGCCATGGCGGCGAGGTCGGTCCCGGGGCCGCAGCCGAGGTCGAGCACGGTCTGTCCGGGCCGCAGGTCCAGCAGTTCGAGGACCTGCCGCTTGTAGCCCCTGCCGACGTCGGTCGAGGCGACGTGGTCGAGGTAGGCGATGGGGTCGGGACGGGAGGCGGGATCAATGTCGATCATGAACCCAGCCAACCAGACGGGTTCGCAGATCCCAGGGACACCAGGTGAAGGTTCCGTGCACCCGGGCCCCTCCTTCCGCGCGCGGAAGGAGGGGCCCGGCCGGGCGCGGGTGGAGGGGGGGTCAAGTGCGGCGGAGGCGCCACAAGGAGGTGGTTTCGGTGCTGCGGGCGGCGTGCAGGGGGTCGGTCCGGTCGGAGGCGCGTGGGTGGCGTGGCCGGGTGCGGAGCTGGTCGACGACCCGTAGGCCCGCGCTCGCGAAGGCGGACAGCAGTTCGGCACGGGTCCGTAACCCCAGCCGTTCGGCCAGGTCCGACAGGATCAGCCAGCCCTCTCCCTCCGGGGTCAGGTGCTCGCCGAGCCCGTCGAGGAAGCCGCGGAGCATCCGGCTCCCGGGGTCGTAGACCGCGTGGTCGAGCGGCGAGGCGGGCTTGGCCGGGAGCCAGGGCGGGTTGCAGACGACGAGCGGCGCGCGTCCCGGCGGGAAGAGGTCGGCCTCCAGGACGTCGACCCGGCCGGACAACCCCAGCCGTCGCACGTTGTCGCGGGCGCAGGCCACGGCGCGCGGATCGCGATCGGTGGCCACGACGCGCTCGACGCCTCTGCGGGCGAGGACCGCGGCGAGCACGCCCGTCCCGGTGCCGATGTCGAACGCCCCCGCGCGCGAGACCAGCGGGGCCGCGGCCACCAGGTCGACGTACTCGCCGCGCACCGGTGAGAAGACGCCGTAGTGGGGGTGGATGCGGTCGTTCAGGGCGGGCACCTCGACGCCTCGCCTGCGCCATTCGTAGGCCCCGACGATGCCCAGCAGCTCACGCAGCGAGATCACCGAAGCCTCCGTCGCGGGCCCGTAGACCTGCGCGCAGGCGCTCCGCACGTCGGGGGCGCGCCGCAGGGGGACGCTGTGGTCCGGGTCGAGCGGCACCAGCAACCGGCCCAGCGTGACGGCCCGCTGGGAGCGAGCCTGCCGGTGCTGGTGGAAGGCCCGCGCGGGCGAAGACCCGGTCGCGGGGGTGGGTGGGCGGTGGTCGGCGCGGCGGGTCATGGCGCGCAGCAGACGGCGGGCGGCGTGGAAGTCGCCGCGCCACAGCAGCGCGGTGCCCTCGCAGGCCAGCCGGTACGCCGTGGCCGCGGCCAGGCGCTCGTCGGCGATCACCACGCGCGCGGGCGGCGGCGAGCCGTTCTCGGAACGCCAGCGGGCCGACCGGGCCTCGCCGTCTTCGGTCCAGCGGATCTCGAGCACTCAGGGCTCCTCATGATCGAACCAGTGATGGCCATGAGAAGCACTTCGACGCGGAGAGGGTCAGCCTGTGGCGGCCTCCCGCGAGGAAGTGCGCGCCGGGGCGTCGCCGAGAACCATGCCGGGCGGTGGGAACGACATGATCAACCTCCTCGCGGTGCTGGGAACCCCCTCATCCTAGCTTCACCGGCGGACGTCGAGCACTGTCAGCTTCCTCCTGACCGCGTTTCGAGGACAGATCCGGTCGAGCCGGAATACGGTGGGCCGTTGACCATCGGCCAACGCCCGCAAGCCCTACGGAGTCCCTCCATGCGTACCGCAGCGGCAGTCCTCTCCTTCGTGCTCGCCCTCGCCCTTCTCCCCGTCCAGCCGGTGACGGCCACTGTGACGGCCACCGCCACCACCGCCGCCTCGCCGCTGCCGGGCGGCAAGTCCACCTTCGTCGTCTCGCAGGGCCATCTCCAGGCCGCCTCCCGGCAGAACTGGGTGCGCCTGGGCACGTACCGCTTCGCCGCGAACGGCACGGTGAGCGCCGCCCTGTACCTGTGGTGGCAGCGCTTCCCCAAGGCCAGGCAGCGCACCGGCACCGTGCCCGACCCGAGCTGCACCACCAAGGCCGGCGGCGTCTCATCGCGGCCGCGCGGTTGCGAGGTGCTCACCGCGGGCGGCTACACGGGCGGCCCGAGCGAGACCCGTACGGGGACGTACACGCTGGCGGGCAACGTGCTCACGATCCGATGGAAGATCGCCCAGACCTGGACCGAGCAGTGGTACGTGCGCACCTCCCCCGACGGCAAGCTGGCCCGCCTCGACCTCAAGGGCAGCAGCCTGGCCACGCACGGCTACGGCTACGGCAGCAACGCCGCGATCGGCACCCGGCGCGCGATGAGCTCGGTGCGGGCCTTCCCCGGCTCGCTCAGGCAGGACCTGACGAGCTGGGCGAGCGGCACGCTGGTCAACTCGGCGAACCAGCCGTTCGGCCACTCCTCCTTCCGCGCCTGCAAGTCGACCACCTCGTGCCTGACCTACCTGCAGCCGTCCTCGCAGGGCGCGTGCCAGAAGTCGGGCGGCTGCCCCAAGTACGGCGGCGGCACGAAGGCCAACGTCAGCTCCATCCAGTACTACCTGACGACGATCTCCAAGTCCGACCGGCGTGACACGCTGTGGCACTGGTGCACGTGCCTGGCGATGGAGCGGCGCGAGTTCTGCTACACGGGCAACTCGCACGTCAAGCCGCTGATGCAGATCATCGACGACACGGGGGCCTTCCGCGGCTGGGTCGGAGTGGAGGCGTCGTTCTCGACCGGTTCGCGGGCGACGGACATGCTGGCGGTGCTGCGCATCTCCGACTTCCGCTGACCGCCGCGTCAGGAGCCGGAGCGCAGGTCCTCGGCGGCCTCCTGGTAGGCGCGGGCGGCCCGGTCGAAGTAGTCGTAGAGCACGTCGAGGTGCTCGGCCGGGTAGCCCGCGAGGATGTCGCCGATCTTCTGCCGGACGGGGGCCATGACCGCGTCGAGCTCGGCGGGCTTGCCGACCGGCTCGACGATCACCTTGCGGCGGTCGTCGGGGGCTGGCACGCGGCGGACGTATCCGGCCTGCTCCAGCCGGTCGATCAGCCGGGTGGTCGGGCCGGTGGTCAGGCCGGTGCGGACGCCGAGCTCGCCGGGGGTCATCGGGCCGGCCAGTTCGAGGATGTTCAGGGCGTACAGGTCGGTGGCGCCCAGGCCGCAGGCTTTGGCGCCGGCGTGGCCGTGCAGCATGACCGCGCTCAGGTAGCGGCGGTAGCGCCGGCCGGCGTCCGACGGGTCGGGGGTGTTCGGCACGCGGTCCTCACTTCCTGTCCTCCTTCTTGGGGAAGATAAATCCTCCAAGAAGTAACTTCTTCTGCGAAGTTACCACGCGGGAGACGCGCAGGCGTCCCAGCGCGAGCAGGACGAGGGTCGTGAGCACCACGGCGGTCAGCAGCACGGCCAGGTTCAGCGGCGTGCGCTGGAAGCCCAGCGCCACGATCAGCGTGTTTGCGCCGCCGGGCGGATGCGAGCTGCAGGCGGGCGGCGGGATCGCAGGAGCCGCGGCGGCGGAAGGCGGCCGGGAACGTCTCCGCCACGATGTCGTCGGCGGCCTGCGGGCCGAGCCGGCGCGGGGACGTTGAGGTGGATCCGCCGGACGTGGCGGTAGAACAGCGCGGCGCCGTCGTCCGCAGGGCCGCGTCATCGTTCGCGGCGGGTGGCCAGGAGGCCGCGGGGCCGTGCGGTGGAAGGTCAGGGGATGCGGGCCACGGCTCCGTAGTTGCCGGACGAGGCGGGGGCGTCCGCGCAGGCCAGGTCGCCGTCGGCGGGACGCCACTCGGGCACCCACACCAGCCCCGGTTCCAGCAGGTCGAGACCGTCCAGCAGGTCCGCGACCTCGGCGCGGGTGCGCACGTTCAGGCCGGGCAACGTCATGGCCAGCATGCCCCGCACGGCCGGGGCCAGCTCCCCCGGCACGCCGTCGAACGTGATGTGCAGCAGCCCGAGGAAGCTGCCCTCGGGGACGGCGTGCCGCAGCCGCTTGACGACGGTACGGGCGCACTCGTCGTCAAGGCTGTGGGCCGACAGCAGCAGCACCGCGATCGGCCGGTCCCAGTCGAGGAACGTCTGCACCACCGGGTCGCCGAGCATCTCGTCCATCTCCCGCACGTCGCCGTCGACCACGCGCACCAGGTCGCAGAAGGGCTCGATGGTGGCCTGGGCCAGCGTCAGGGCCATCGGGTCGCTCTCGACGTACACGACGCGGACGTCCGGGCCGGGTGAGGTCAGGCGGGCCACCTCGTGCAGGCGGCTGCCGCCCGAAGGGCCGTTCGGCACCCCGCTCCCCACGATCATGAATTGGTCCACGCCTTCGACAGCGGCCAAATGACGGATCACCCGCGACAGGTATTCAAGAACGGCACGGGCCGCGGTGGTGGCGACGGGAGTTACTTGATCGAAATGGCGCACCAGGTCTCTGTCGGCGAGGAAGTTGTTCTTCCCACCGGCGGCGGCGTCAAGTATCCGCGTGATCCTGGCGTGCGCCGTGCCAAGCCTGGCCAAGTTACGGACAGCACGCTGGCGCATGAGCGTTGCCCCTTTCCCCTCGCCGCCACCCTCTTGCGGTAGGCGATCTTTGGACTTCACTCGTGACTCAGACCATATGTTCCAACAATTCCAGTTAATGACAATGGGGCAGACCGGTTATTTCGGGAAATGTTTGTTACCAGAACTTCCGGACTAGATCATCAGGCCGCCGTCCGCGCGTAGGATCGGCGGATCGACATGGAGGTGGCCGTGGCGGAGGAGCCTGTCGCACCGCTGGCCGGGATGCGGATCGTGGAGCTGTCCAGCTTCGTCGCCGCGCCGCTCGGCGGGATGACGCTGGCCCAGCTCGGGGCGGAGGTCGTCCGGGTCGATCCGGTCGGCGGCGGGCCCGACGCGCGGCGCTGGCCGCTCGCGCCCTCCGGCCGCAGCCTCTACTGGGCGGGGCTGAACAAGGGCAAGCGCTCGGTCACCGTCGACCTGCGTTCGGCCCGGGGGCGCGCGCTGGTGGCCGACCTGGCCGTCGCGGCGGGCACGGTGCTCACCAACGCGCCGCCCCGGGCCGGGCTGTCGTACGAGGAGCTGGCCGGGCGCCGTCCCGATCTGGTGTACGCGCGGCTGCTCGGTCACCGCGACGGCCGTCCCGCCGTGGACTACACGGTCAACGCCGGGCTCGGCCTGCCGTACGCGACCGGCCCCGCGGGCCACGACGGCCCGGTGAACCACGTGCTGCCGGCCTGGGACGTCGCCTGCGGCCTGTACCTGGCCGTGGGCCTGCTCGCGGCCGACCGCCACCGGGCCGCGACCGGCCGGGGACGCCGCCTCGACGTGGCCCTGCACGACGTCGCCCTGGCGACCATGGGCAACCTGGGCTTCCTGGCCGAGGCCCAGCTCCGCGGCGCCGGCCGGCCGCGCATCGGCAACGACCTCTACGGCGACTTCGGCCGCGACTTCGCCACCGCCGACGGGCGGCGGCTCATGGTCCTGGTGCTCACCGAACGCCACTGGCGCGACCTGGTCGCCGCCACCGGGCTGTCGCGCGTGGTGTCGGCGCTGGAGGAGGCGCTGCCCGCCGACTTCCGCTCCGAGTCCGACCGCTACGCCCACCGGGAGGCGCTGGGCGGGCTGCTCGCGCCGTGGTTCGCCGCGCGTACGGCGGCCGAGGCCGAGGAGGGGCTGAGGGGCACGTCGGTGCTCTGGTCGCGGTACCGGACGCTGGAGGAGCTGGCCGCCGGTGGGGCGGCGGGGCTGCGCGCCGAG
>NZ_JBSFGJ010000321.1:0-10818 GCF_053596515.1 Nonomuraea sp. NPDC001684 | reverse complement strand
CTGGCCGAGCACGGCAGCCTGGTCCTGTACGACTCGTACGAAGACATCCCGGAGTACGGGCTGAACCAGCCCGACGTGGACGCCCTGGTCGCCCTCGGCTTCATCGACGTCGGGGAGCCGAGCGGTCATCACGGCACGGCGCGCAAGACGGTGCTCACCGACGCGGGCCGCGCCGAACTGGAACGGCGCGGGACCGGGGAACACCGACGATGAATGCCGGGGAGCCGATCCGCATGTCCGCCGGGCTGCTGTGGCGCCTCACGCACCTGGCCTGCCCCGCTCTGGTGGACGACCTGGACGAAGCTGACCCAGCAACCTACGACCGGCCTGATGTCCAGGCTGATCTGAGGCTGGTAGCGGCGCTCTTCCGGCAGGCACCTCGCACTGTGGCCGCCATGCCGGTGGGGCGGCCACGTGGCCGGCCGGCAGCGCGTCAGGGTCTTCGGGCAGGCTCAGCGCGGTCGGCACATCGTCCTTGACCGCCTCCCACATCGCGCCCTCCAGCAGCCGGGCCTGCGGGGTGCGGTAACGGGTGGAGGTCTCGGCGTAGATCTCGCGGTGCTTGAGATGACGGCAACGCGGATCCGGCTGGGCGCCGGCGTGCTGGTGCTGCCACTGGAGGACCCGCTCAAGATCGCTGAGGACGCGGCGACGCTCGACGAGCTCAGCGGCGGCCGGCTCGAGATGGGGGTGGGGTCGGGTCCCTTCCCGGGGGGATGGGAGGCGTTCGGGAAGGGCCTGTCCGACCGGCACAAGCACTTCGACGCCTTGGTGGAGCGGCTCCACGACCAGCAGGGTGCCGAGCCCCGTGAACCGGTCACCGGTGAGCAACACGTACGGGAGGGCACGCATGACCATGGACAACGCCACGTTCACCGTCCGATCCCTGCCCTATGACCATCCGGCGGCCGAGGCGCTGCGCGCGGCCATGCGGGAGGAGATGGGCCGGCGCTACGCCGACAGACTGGCGGCCGACCCCGGCCACCTTCCCGCCGGGATGGCTGTGCGGGCGGAATCCGTGTTGTTCACCGGCATCGCCTTCGACGCTGAGCGGCCCGTCGGGCACGTGCTGCTGCGCCGCCTCGGCGACGAGGTCGAGCTCAAGCGGATGTACGTGGCCCCGTCACATCGGGGGAGCGGGGTGGCGCGGTCCCTGCTCGCCGCGGCCGAGGAGGCCGCGGGCGCGCTGGGCGCGCGACGCGTCATCCTGCAAACCGGCGACCGCCAGCCTGACGCGGTCCGCCTGTACGAGCGGGAGGGCTACACCCGCATCCCGATCTTCCCGCCCTACACCTCGATGACCTACTCCACCTGCTTCGAGAAGCGGATCGTCGGCTGAGCCCCCGCAGGATGAACCCGCCGATGTCACGGAGCACGACCCCCGCCCACAGACCTCCGGCTCCGGAGCCGTTCCGGTGACCACGGGCTTCGCCGCCGCTGGGCGCCGAGTCCTGGTCGCCTGCGCCGCCGGCGGATTCACCACCTTGCTCGACAATTCCCTGCTGAACGGCGACATCCGGGGCGGGAAGCCGTGTTCCTGCAGAAGGGGCCTCGGGCTGTCGGCGTTCGCGGCGGCGGCCGTCACGCTGCCCGCGGCCGCGGCGATGGCGGCGAGCTCCGCGCTGACCTGGCGGGTGGCGGGGGCCTTCGGCCGCCACACGGTCTCGGCAGGGCTCGCGCTGTCGGCGTGCGCCATGCTCGCGAGCGGTCTCGCCGGGCTGTTCGCTCTCCGGGCCGGCCTGCCCGTGCTGCCGGCGGTGTGCGCCACGTGCCAGGTCGCCGCCGCAGGGCTGGTCGTCTCGCCTCTCCAGGCGTCGGTGCTCCAGCACGCGCCGGCGGAGGTTCTTCGCGCGCGCTCCCCGGCCTCCTCCGGAGGGTCGCCGAGGCGTCGGGAAGGGTGCGCAAGTCCGGCGACCGGCCGTGACGGGCCGTCCTCGCGGGCTGGACGGCGTTGGCGTCTCCAAGGGTTGACATCCGAGTATTCCTACCTGAATAGTGGGTTGAAGCTTGTCGTGAAGGAGCACCCATGAGGGAATACCCCCGTCCCTTCAACCGGCCCGCCCTTCCGGGGGCCACCGATCTCACCAGGCGGGTCCTGCTCGCCGGGACAGGAGGGGGAGCCCTCTCGCTCTTGCCGGCCGCCTGTGGTGCAGGTGGCGGTGCTCCGCTGACCGGCGCGGACGGCGGGGCCCTGCAGTCCGGTGCGGACGCCGACGCCGCGGTGTCCGCGCCACCCCGACGCGGCGGGACCCTGCGCGCGGGCTCCCCTCCACCGCCGTTCTCCGGTCACATGCTCACCAAGCGGACGAACGGCCGCCGGTCCGCGGGTACGCGCCGGGTGGTCGCGGGACCAGGCCAAGCGGCAGGTCGAGGAGTATCTGGAGGTGTTCGGCCGGCCGGACCAGGTCGCGGCGTGGCGCGAGGGCCGCCCGTATGTGGCCGAGCCGGCGGAGGCCTGACATGCCCGGGTACGCCTTCCCCGCTCGTGACGTGCGTACCGACCTGCTGCGCGACGCCGGGGAGCCCCCGGGCGTCCGCTACGGCCTCGCGGTCGGGGACGCGATCGTGCGCGACGCCGTCTGGCGGTGTCCGGAGCTTCCCGACCACATGGCGTTCGCGTGGTTCCGGCATCCGGAGGTGGTGCTCGACCACTGGTGCGAGGAGGAAGAAGAGACCTTCGTGCACCCGCGTGACCCGTACGAGCGGGTGGACCCGATCCCCAGCTCCCGGCATGTCGTCGTCGAGATCGGCGGGCAGGTGGTCGCGGACACCCGTCACGCGGTGCTGCTGTTCGAGACAGGCCTGCCGACCCGCGACCACATCCCGCCGGATGACGTGCGGTTCGACCTGCTGGAGCCGACCGAGACGCACACCCGCTGCCCGTACGAGGGGGTGGCCTCCCACTGGGCGTTCGCGCCCTGCGGATCTCCCATGAGGAGGGAGTCATGACCGATCTGGATCTCATCGCAGACGTCCTGGTGGCCGGCGGCGGGCCGGCCGGCGCCTGGGCCGCCGTCAAGGCAGCCGAGTCGGGCGCCGACGTCGTCCTGGTCGACAAGGGCTACCTGGGCACGAGCGGCGCCACTGCTGCCGCCGGCACCGGAGTCTGGTACGTCGATCCCGACCCGGCCTCCCGCGAGGCGGCGATGGCCTCCCGGGAGGCCCTGGGCGGGTACCTCTCCGATCGCGCCTGGATGGCCCGGGTCCTGGACCAGACGTACGCGAACATGAACGAGCTGGCCGAGGTGAGCCGCTACCCCTTCCCGGTGGGTGAGGACGGCGGGCAGATCCGGCGCGGCCTGCAGGGCCCGGAGTACATGCGCCGCATGCGCATCCGCGCGCGCCGCTCGGGGGTGCGCGTGCTCGACCACAGCCCTGTCACCGAACTGCTGGTGGACGCGGACGGCGCGGTCGCGGGCGCGGCCGGCCACCGCAGGCAGCACGATCGCTCCTACCGGGTGCGCGCGGGCGCGGTGGTGCTGGCCACCGGCGGCTGCGCCTTCCTCAGCAAGGCGCTCGGCTGTGACGTCAACACCGGCGACGGCGCCCTGTTCGCGGCGGAGACCGGGGCCGAGCTGTCCGGCATGGAGTTCTCCAACGCCTACGCGATCGCTCCGGAGTTCACCTCCGTGACCAAGACCGCCTTCTACTCCTACGCCACCTTCTACCATGCCGACGGAAGTGTCCTGGAGGGGGCGGGCAGCACGCACGGCCGGTCGGTGATCGCGCGGGCGCTGCTGTCCGAGCGCGTCTTCTGCCGCCTCGACCAGGCGGGGGAGGGGATCAGGCAGGCGATGCGGCTGGCTCAGCCCAACTTCTTCCTGCCCTTCGACCGGCAGGGGATCGACCCGTTCACCGAGCTCTTCCCCGTCACGCTCCTGGCGGAGGGGACCGTACGCGGAACCGGCGGGATCCGCCTGACCGGCTACGACTGCGCCACCTCCGTCGCGGGCCTGTACGCCGCCGGCGACGCGGCCACCAGGGAACCGATCTGCGGGGGCTTCACCGGCGGCGGCAGCCACAACGCGGCCTGGGCGATGTCCTCCGGCACCTGGGCGGGGCAGGCCGCGGCCCGTCACGCCCGTGCTCTGGGCGCTCAGGCGGCCACGCGGACCGTGCGCGGGGCGGGCGGCGCCGGATTGCGGCCGACCGGCGGCGACCCGGCCGGGCATCGCGAGATCATCGAGGCGGTCCAGGCCGAGGTGCTGCCGTACGAGAAGAACTACCTGCGCCACGGCGACCGGCTCGCGCCCGCGCTGGCAGCGCTCGACGAGACCTGGAAGCGGGCCAGGCAGGGCCTGTACGCCGACGGCCCCGACGTCGTGCGCGCCCGCTCGGCCGCCGCGATGGCGGCCCACGCCCGATGGATGTACGCCAGCGCGCTGGCCAGGACCGAGAGCCGCGGCATGCACAAGCGTGCCGACCACCCCGGCTCCGACCCCGCCCAGCACCACCGGCTGATCTCCGGTGGGCTCGACGAGGTCTGGGTGCTGCCGGAGACCGGGTGGCCGCTGGCGGTGGCGTCGTGATCGAGATCGTGCTGCGCGACCGGTGTATCGCCTGCGACAAGTGCGTCGAGGCCTGTCCGACGGACGTGTTCGTACGCGGGGACGACGGGGTGCCGCTGATCGCGCGGCAGGGCGATTGCCAGACGTGCTTCATGTGCGAGGCGTACTGCCCGGTGGACGCCCTCTACGTGGCCCCGGCCGCGCACCCGCTCCCGGAGCCGCCCGATGTGACGGAACTGGCCGAGCGTGGGCTGCTGGGCGGATACCGCCGGCAGATCGGCTGGGGACACGGGCGCACCCCGGGCGCCCGGCGGGCGATCGGGCCGGCGCTGCCCTCGACGTCGCAGGCGATCATCTCGTGATGGGGAAACGCCGGTCGTGCTCGTCACGGGAGCCGCCTCCCGGGTTCGGGCCGCCGTGCCCGCCCTGCGCGTCCGGGGGCGACCCCTCGTAGGCTCCCTGAAGACGAACGGCACCCATTTCCGTTGGCGTTCGGTCCCAGGGAGGGGCGACGCGGTCCCCGGCGGTCCTGTTGTCCTCGCGGGCCTGCGCCCTGACGGCGCCGGTCACGCAGCCCTTGTCACCGATGAAGGCCTCTCAGCCCCGCGGGCTCACCCCCGCCACGGCCAGCTGGAACAGCCGGTCCGCGCGGGCCGCCGGGTCAGGGTGGTGCTCCGTCGCCAGGACGACACCGACGATCAGCGCGATCAGGTCGGCGACGGTGACGCCTTCCGCCACCGCCCCGTCCTGCATGGCGCGCTGCAGCAGGGGGTTCCCCGCCTCCGCCATCATCGCCGCACAGGTGTTCTCGTGTACGGGGTCGGTCTCGGCCCCGTCGTAGGCCAGTGCCGCCGCCAGCCCTCGGGCCGCGACACAGTAGGCGACGACGTCACTGAGCCATTGCAGGAGCGCGTCACGGCTGTCGCCCTTGCCTGTCAGCTCGCGGGCACGGGCGGCCAGGGCCTCGATGCGTCGATGGGAGACCGCCTCCAGCAGCGCCCGGCGGGTCGGGAAGTGGCGGCGCACGGTGGCCGAGCCGACCCCCGCGATGCGCGCGATCTGTTCCAGGGAGGCGCCTGCCCCGTACGCGGCGACCTCCTCCTCGGCCACGGCGAGGATGCGCGCATAGTTGCGCCGGGCGTCTGCGCGCTGGCGGTCGGGCATGGGCGTCATCTCCGGGGTTGCTAAATGGCGGGGCCCGCCATATCTTATCGCACAGAAAGCGGCGGCCCCCGCCGTTTATAGCTCTGAGGAGCCCGATGACCGCACATCCCGCACCCGTCCTGGTCACCGGCGCCACCGGCAGGCAGGGCGGCGCCACCGCCCGAGCCCTGCTCGCCGCAGGCGTACCCGTACGCGCTCTGGTGCGTCACCCCGACACCGAACGAGCCAAGGCCGTCGAGGCGCTGGGCGCCGATCTGGTCACCGGTGATCTCCACGATCGCGATTCGGTGGTGCGGGCCGCCACGGGTGTCCGCGCCGTCTTCTCCGTTCAGATGCCCGCCCTGGCCGCCGAAGGTTTCGACTTCGACGGAGAGGTGGCCCAGGCCGTCAACCTCATCGAGGGCGCGCAGGCTGCGGGAGTGCCGCAGTTCGTGCACACCTCCACCAGTGGCGCCGGTCAGCACACCCAGGCTCCCGGCTGGATCGCAGGCCGCTGGGGCTCCTTGGACGCCAGCCTGGGAGCCAAGAGCACGATCCAGGACCGGGTCCGTGCGGCCGGCTTCTCCCGCTGGACGATCCTCAAACCGGGTTTCTTCATGGAGAACTTCCTGCCGTCCATGGCTTTCCTGTTCCCGCGGGGTGTGGAAGGCGGTTTGGTGAGCGTCGTGAAGCCGGACACCCGGCTGTCCCTCGCCGCGGTGGACGACATCGGCAGGGCAGCCGCCGCAGCCATCGCCGAGCCGGAGCGGTTCCACGGGGTCGAGCTTGAGCTGGCGAGTGACCATCTGTCCATGACGGAGGTCGCCGAGGTTCTCTCCCGCGCGCTGGGCACGCACCTGCCCGCGCCGGACATGACCGAGGAACAGGCACTCGCCGCCGGAATGCCGGCGATGGGCGCCTCGCACGAGTGGATGAACATTGCCGGCCAGCCGGCCCGCCCGCAGTACGCCAGGGACCTCGGCCTTCCGCTCACCAGCTTCGAGGAATGGGCTCGGCAGCACCTGCGGCCCGCGGCTTGACCCAGAGGGGACGGCCGACTGCTCGGCGTCACCCCGGACCTGGTCCTCATCCCTGCCCCGACCGTCGTCTTGCTGATCTCAGCCGTCAAGATGGCCCGCTCAACGTAGAGCGGCCAAGACGCCACGCCACGTCAAGAGCGGAGCTGGTCAGCCGTCATGCAGCACAAGGGGCTCACCGCACACGCCAGACACCTGCCCACGAGTCTTGAGGTGCCGCATCGCGGCGAACGCGCGGCGGACCGGCTCCCAGCCGGGCCCGACGTCGCCGCGGACCCCCGGAAGCGGGCGATCGGCGCCGGTCACGGGGTCCGGTCCACGGTGACCACCTCGTCGCGGCCGGCGCACGGCGGGTCGCAGTGGACGGCCAGCTGCGCGAAGTACCTCTCCGGGTCGAGCACGGCGTCCGGGGGATGGACGCCGGCGGCGCGCACCGAGCCGTCGAGGATCTGCGCCGCCGCCAGCGACAGCGGGACCCCGGTCGCCCTGGCCATCCCGCGCGGCGAGCCGATCAGCCGCGCGCCGATCCGGCACGGCCGGCCGTCCCGGACGCCGGCGGCCAGCGCGAAGAAGGGCGGCAGCGAGCCGGGGCCGCGCAGCGAGAGCCGGCGCACGGCGGAGCGGGCGAAGCGGCCCGCGGTCGGGCGCTCGATCGCGGCCGCGGCCTGCTCCAGGGAGAGCCCGCCCCGATCGATCTCCTCGCGCAGGGTCATCAGGTACGCGGCCGTCTCCGGCCTGACCACCATGACGCAGGCGGAGTCGCCCGTGATCGAGCAGGTAGCCGGGAGCGTCAGCGGTTCGGGATGGCCGACGGTGTAGGCGGTGCCGGGGCCCAGCCCCGGGTAGTCGAGCCTGACGGGTTTGAGCGGCGGCCGTTCGGCGGGCGCGCCGCCGGCCCAGACGCGGATCGTGCCGGACAACTGCTGCATCCAGTGGACGACGGCGGCCGACTCCCCGCCCGCCGAGGCGTCGGCGGGGTCGTCGCCGACGAACGGGACGTCCACCGGCCAGGCGGTGTGGACGCTCTCGACGGTGTCCAGCTCACGGGTCGCCAGCGCGGCCAGCATGTTGCTGGTGCCCGGGCTCGCGCCGGCCCCGATCACGGCCGTCACGCCCGCGTCCCGCGCCTGGGCGTCCATGGCGAGCATGTCCAGGGTCGGTTCCCAGTCGTCGCAGATGTCGGCGTAGTGGGTACGGCTCTCGATCGCCGCCCGCAGGATCGGCACGCCGAGCCGGAAGAACGGGCCGGTGGTGTTGACGACCAGGTCGGCGTCGCGGAACAGCTCGCGCAGCCGGACCGGGTCGGCGGCGTCCACGGTCGCGGCCGAGGCGTTCGCGTACTTGACGGACAGCCGCGCGGCGGCGGCCGTGTCGCGGTCGGCGATCACCAGGTCGGCGATGTCCGGCCGCCCGGCCAGCGCCTCGACGACGGGCCTGCCCATCGCGCCGGCGCCGCCCAGGGCCACCACCCGGTACTGCTCACCCATCGAAGATCATCCCCTTGCGGACGTCGAGGAACGCCGACCGCAGCCGGTCGGTCAGGTAGTTCTGGCCGGCCGTCCACGGCGCGCGGTCGCCCTGCTGCGGGAACAGGTGCGCCGCGCGCTGGACGTAGGCGGAGGTCAGGCCGAGCAGCGGACGGCGGGCGACGTCGCGCGGCAGCGCGGGCATCGCGGTGGTCAGGCCGTGCCGCCGCATGTGGTCGAGCAGCCGGACGACGTAACGGGAGGACAGCTCCGCCCGCAGCGTCCACGACGCGTTGGTGTAACCGACGCAGAAGGCCAGGTTGGGCACGCCGCTCAGCATCAGCCCGCGGTAGGCGGTGGTCTCGGCCAGGTCGACCGGGCGGCCCTGCACCGACACGGCGATCCCGCCGAGGGGGATCAGCGACAGGCCCGTCGCGGAGACGATCACGTCCGCCTCCAGCGTGCGCCCGGACTCCAGCTCGATCCCGTGCTCGGTGAGACGGGCGATCCGGTCGGTGACCATCGACACGCGCCCGGCGGCCACCTCGCGGAACAGGTCGCCGTCGGGGACGACGCACAGCCGCTGGTCCCACGGCTGGTACCGGGGGGTGAAGTGCCGGTCGAGGAGGGCCGGGTCGGGCAGGTAGCGCTGGATGCCCTTGCGCAGGTGCCGCTTGGTCTGCTCCGGGTAGCGCCGGCTCAGCCAGTACGTGAGCCGGCTGCTCAGGACGTTCTTGGCGCGGAGCAGCCGGTGGGCCGTACGCGCGGGAAGCAGGCGGCGCAGCGGCCCCGCCGCCGGGTCCACGTCGGGCAGGGAGGTCAGGTAGGTCGGGGAGCGCTGCACCATCGTGACGTGCCCCGCCCGCTTCGCCAGCGCCGGCACCAGGGTGACCGCGGTGGCCCCGCTGCCGATCACCACGGTGCTCCTGCCGGTCACGTCGAGGTCGTCCGGCCAGAACTGCGGGTGCACGAACCGGCCGCCGAAGTCCTCGGCGCCCTTGAACTCCGGCTGGTGGCCGTGGTCGTAGTCGTAGTAACCGGCGCAGACGTACAGGAACGAGCACGTCCAGGTCCCGCGGGTGGTGCGCACCGTCCACCGGCGCCGCTCCCAGGACCAGTCGGCGGACAGGGCCTTGGTCCGGTGCCGGACGTGCCGGTCGATGCCGTGGTCGCGGGCGGTGTCCTCGATGTAGCGGCGGATGGCGTCGCCGTCGGCCAGGGACTTGCGGCCACGCCAGGGCTGGAAGGCGTAGCTGAGGGTGAAGATGTCGGAGTCCGAGCGGACGCCCGGATAGCGGAACAGGTCCCACGTGCCGCCGAGACGGTCTCGGGCCTCCAGCACCGCGTAGGTCCTGCCGGGTCGCCGCTGGAGATGCCATGCGGCGCCGATGCCGGACAGGCCGGCACCGATGATCAGTACGTCGACGTGTCGCCCGGCATCGGCCGGGTCGGCTTCGCTCGTCATGGACGCCACCTCTCTTTCGCATGCAAAACTATCGCATGAAAAACGAACGTAGCAATTTAGAACGATAGATTCGGGGCATGGCGAAGCGCGCCCCCGGCCCGTGGCCGCAAGGGCCGGGGCGGGGGCGGAGGTCAGCGCTGGTTCAGGAGGCCGGGCTCCGGTCGACCCAGGACGGGTCCGCGACGAGGGTCCGCAGCTCGTTCACGAGCCGGGCGGAGTGGAACCCGTCGGCGGCGGCGTGGTGCACCTGGAGTGCGAGGGGGAGCAGGACCCGGCCGTCGCGCTCGGTGTACCGGCCGAGGGTGAAGATGGGGGCGAGGTGGTCCCAGTTGTCGCCGATGTTGAGGTTGAACCCGGTGAAGGACGTCCACGGCAGGCTCGACACGTCGAACGTGTTGGGCGGCGGCGCCCCCTGCGGGAAGAAGTCGGTGGCGCGGGCGTGCTCGGCGAGCAGGGGAGCGGCGACGTCGTGGAAGGCGGCGAAGTCGGGGTCGTAGGGCGCCCACACGCACGCGAACGTCTCACGTTCGGGGTTGAAGACCGTGAACGCCGGATGCGCGACGGGCCAGACGGCCGGGTCGCCGGAGGCGGTCAGGCACATCCTGAACTCGTCGTGCCGGTTGACGACCGTGGCGATCGCCCAGACCTGCGCGAGGTAGGACTTGCGCCGCGACCGGCCGAGCGCCGCCGCGAACGCGGTGACGTCGATCTCCACCGTGATCGAATACGTGCACGGGACGGCCCGGCGGTAGTGCTCGAAGTGCTGCCGGCGCGGCCAGGCATCGGTGTCGACGGGGATGGGGGCGTCCATGCGCTCATCATCCCAACCGCCGGGCCGCACGGAATGCCGGCCCCGGCCGATACGGTCGCCAGCCATGAACAGCCGGTCTCACCCCGGTGCGGGCACGCCGGCGACCGGGGCCGGCTCTCCGCGGACGGGCAGCAGGCGGGCCAGCAGGGCCGTGGCCAGCGCGGCGATCAGCGCGGCCTCCAGCATGCGCTCCAGGATGATCATGTGGATCAGCCACGGCAGCGCCGCCCGCAGGGGCAGCCACACCAGCTCCAGCGCGAGGGCGTAGAGCACCGCCGCGGCCAGGCCCGTCAGCATGCCCTTCGCGACCGGCGACGTCCTGGACAACCCGGCCACGCAGGCCGCAAGGGCGGCGCCGGCGGCGGCTCCGGTCGCGATGACGCCCGAC
>NZ_JBSFGJ010000320.1:0-10852 GCF_053596515.1 Nonomuraea sp. NPDC001684 | reverse complement strand
GCGAACAGCGCCACCCAGTCCATCGCCTGCAGCGGGTCCTTCTCGGCCGACTCGGCCTGCAGCCGCCGGTGGAGCTGGTTGGCGCGGCGCTTGACGAAGGAGCTGACCGCGGTCGCGCGGCAGCCGGCGGTGGGCGTCACGCCCCAGGACAAGGCCGTGAACGTGGCCACCGACCAGCCCGTGGTGGTGTCCGCGCACGGCGGCACGATCAAGAGCGTCCGGGTGGACGGCGGCAAGGCTGGCCGGCTGAAGGGCGTCCTGAGCGGGGACGGCACCCGCTGGCGCAGCACGACCACCGCCCGGCCGAGCGCCGGCTACACCGTCACCGTCGTCAGCGTGGACGCCTCGGGCAAGCAGAGCGAGACCTCCAGCACGTTCACCACGGTCAAGGGCGACAAGACATTCGACATCCAGACGATCACTCCCAACAAGGACGACACCGGGCTGACGGTCGGCGTCGGCATGCCCGTCATGATCGCCTTCGACAAGCCCGTGAGCGACCGGGTGGCCGTCGAGCGCAACCTGACCATCCGCAGCTCCAAGCCGGTGGACGGGGCCTGGCACTGGTTCGACGACAGCCATGTGGACTTCCGGCCGGAGGAGTACTGGCCGGCGTACACGAAGGTGCGGCTGGAGGCGAAGCTGGCCGGCGTGCGCGGCGGCCCCGGCCTGTACGGCAAGCGCGACGTCACCCTCGACTTCAAGATCGGCCGCTCCCAGATCACCCGCGGCAGCACCGACGAGCACGTGCTGACGGTCCGCCGGGACGGCAAGCGCATCCGCACCATGCCGATGAGCGCCGGGCAGGGCGGCCAGTGGAAGTACTACACCACCTCGGGCGTGCACCTGGCGATGTCGCGGGAGCCGGTGACCGTCATGACCTCGCCCGGCATCGGCCCGGGACAGTCGGGCTACTACCAGCTCACCGTCTACAACACCGTGCGCATCTCCAACAGCGGCGAGTACGTGCACAGCGCGCCCTGGTCGGTGGGCTCGCAGGGCAACTCCAACGTCAGCCACGGCTGCGTGAACGTCAGCCCGGAGAACGCGGCCTGGTTCATCAAGAACACCCTGATCGGGGACCCGATCATCATCACGGGCTCGCCGCGCAAGCTGGAGCCCACCAACGGGTGGGGCCACTGGCAGGAGAACTGGAAGGACTGGCTCAAGTGGAGCACGCTCAAGGACGGCCCGAGCATCACCTTCTGACCGCCACCCGGCCCTGAGCAGGCCCTGGAGGCTCTGCCAGGGCTCCCGGGCACGCGTAAGCGCCGAAGGATGTGAGCGCGCCTCAGGGGCGCGCTCACGGTCACGACGGGCGGTAGGAGCTGCTGACCTCGATCCAGCGGCGCAGCGTGTCGGCGGCCGCGCCGGAGTCGATCGCCTGCGTGGCGCGCTCGTAGCCCTTGATCATCGCCGTGTCGAGGTCGTCGCCGGCGCCGTCGTGGGCGACCAGCGCGGCGGCGGTGTTGAGCAGGACCGCGTCGCGCACCGGCCCCTTCTTGCCGCCCAGCACGTCGTGCACGGCCTGGGCGTTGAACTGCACGTCGCCACCGCGCAGCGCGCCCGCGTCGGCCCGGGGGATGCCCAGGATCGCGGGGTCGAACCGGGCCTCGGTGGCCGTGCCGTCGCGGACCACCCACACCGTGGAGGTGCCGGTGATGGTCAGCTCGTCGAGCCCGTCGTCGCCGCGGAAGACCAGGGCGGACACGCCGCGCTCGGCGAAGACGCCGGCGATGACGGGCAGCATGCGGGCGTCGTAGACGCCGATGGCCTGGGCGCTGGGCCGGGCCGGGTTGGTCAGCGGGCCCAGGAAGTTGAAGACCGTGGGGACGCCGATCTCCTTGCGTGCGGGGCCGGCGAAGCGCAGCGCCGGGTGGTAGACGGGCGCGAAGCAGAAGGCGATGCCCGCCTCGCGCGCCACCCGCGCGGTCTGCTCGGGCGTCAGGTCGAGCCTGATGCCCATGTGCTCCAGGACGTCGGCGGCCCCGCACAGCGAGGAGGCCGAGCGGTTGCCGTGCTTGACGACCCTGGCCCCCGCCGCGGCGGCCACGATGGCGGCCATGGTGGAGACGTTGACGGTGTGGGCGCGGTCGCCGCCCGTGCCGACGACGTCGAGGACGGGCCCCTCGACGGTCAGCGGGGTGGAGAACTCCAGCATCGTCCTGGCCAGGCCCACCACCTCGGCCACCGTCTCGCCCTTGGCCCGCAGGGCCAGCGCGAAGCCCGCGATCTGGGCGGAGGTGGCGTTGCCCGAGAAGATCTCCCGCATCGCCCAGGCCGTCTCGTCGGCCGACAGGTGCTCGCCGGAAAGGAGCGCGGAGAACAGGGCAGGCCAGGTCGTCCGGGAGTCCATGGGCACCTACTTCGCGTTGAGTCGGGTGGCGGAACGGCGGCGCATCAGGTCGGCGACGGTGTCGGCCAGGACCATGGGCTCGATGGGCTGCGGGACGACGGCGTCGGCCTTGGACCACTCGGCCAGCCAGCGGTCGTCGCGCCTGGCGATGATCAGGCAGACGGGCGGGCAGTCGTAGACCTCGTCCTTGGCCTGACGGGAGACGCCCATGCCGCCGGCGGGCTGGGTCTCGCCGTCGAGGACCGCCACGTCGATCTCGCCGGAGCCGAGCCACTGGTGGACCTTGGGCTCGGTGGCGCACTCGATGATCTCGACGAGGGGCAGATCGGCCGCCGGCCGCCGGCCGATCGCCTGGCGGACCTCGGCCCGGGTGGTCGCGTCGTCGCTGTAGACGAGGACCCTCATCGTGTCGTCGGTGCTCCCAGAGGACGTCACTGTCGCGCTCACTATCGGTCGAAGCTGTATGGTCACCTGGATCGTACCGTTGCGCCGGGATGCAATCCCAGGCCACCGGGTCTGACAGGCGTTTTGTCCCAATTATCCCAGGTTGATGGCCGGTTTGTTCCTCCTAACGGGGGGTCGTTGGCCGGACCGAACACCGGAGCCGCAATAATGCTGCCCGTGGCGACAGCATCCGCAATAACTTCGACGACGACAGCACAGTCGTACCGACGGCCGAACCTGGTCAGTGTCGGGACGATCGTCTGGCTGTCCTCTGAGCTCATGTTCTTCGCGGCGCTGTTCGCGATGTACTTCACCATCCGGTCGGTGAGCGAGGGGAAGGGCATCGAGTGGGGCCCTGCCTTCCTTCCTGCAGGCGTTGAGGCAGAAGGCGCTCACCTGAACATCCCGTTCGCGACGGTCAACACGATCATCCTGGTCCTGTCGAGTGTGACGTGCCAGCTGGGCGTGTGGGCCGCGGAGAAGGGGCAGGTCGGCAAGCTCCGCTTCTGGTACATCGTCAGCTTCCTGATGGGCGCGATCTTCGTCGCCGGTCAGCTGTACGAGTACGGCGAGCTGGCGTCAGAGGGCGCGACCCTGTCCGCCAACGCTTACACCTCGGTGTTCTACCTGACGACGGGCTTCCACGGCCTGCACGTGACCGGTGGCCTGATCGCGTTCCTGTTCATGCTGGGACGCACGTACGCCGCGAAGCGCTTTACGCATGAGCAGGCCACCAGCGCGATCGTCGTGTCCTACTACTGGCACTTCGTAGACGTCGTCTGGATCGGTCTTTTCGCGACCATCTACATCATTCGTTAAGGAACGGGATCTCTGTGACTAGGATCACCGCTTGGCGGCGGCATCCCCTCGCGAGATACGCCGTCCTGATTTTGGCGTTGGCGCTGGTCGGGATGGTATACGCCGCCTTTGTCCAGGCGGGCAAGCCTGCCGACGCGGCGCTGGCGGCAGGCAAGGTCGACGACGTGGCCGAGGGCAAGAGCCTGTTCGTGGCCCACTGCTCGAGCTGCCACGGCATGAACGCGGAGGGCACCAACACCGCCCCCACGCTCGTCGGCGTCGGCGCCGCGGCGGTCGACTTCCAGATGAGCACCGGCCGCATGCCCGCCGCCAACCCCGGCCCGCAGGCGCCTCGCAAGCCTCCGGCCCACTGGGTCACCGAGGAGACGACCCGTCAGGTCGCCGCCTACGTGCAGTCGCTCGGCGGCGGCCCGCAGGTCCCGGGCAAGGAGCAGGTCGACCCGAAGCTCGGCGACGCCGGCAAGGGCGGCGAGCTGTTCCGGGCCAACTGCATCCAGTGCCACAACTGGGCGGGCTCCGGCGGTGCCCTGACGCAGGGCAAGTACGCGCCCAACCTCAACGAGTCCTCACCGACGCAGATCTACGAGGCGATGGTCACCGGCCCGCAGGCGATGCCGGTCTTCAACGACTCGACGATCACGCCTGAGGAGAAGCGCAGCATGATCGCGTACATCACCCAGGTACGTGAGCAGAAGGACCCCGGAGGGTTCGGCCTCGGGCGCATCGGCCCGGTCACCGAAGGTCTCGTAGCGTTCGTGGTAGGCATCGCCGCCCTAGCCCTCGCCGCCATCTGGATCACCGCGAAGAAGCGACAGAAGTCATGACAGACAACGAGCACGAGATCGAGCAGCCGGACGAACGCGTGCCCAAGCGCGTCATCGGCACTCCCGCGCCGGGCACGTCGATGCTGGGCGCCGCGGAGAAGGAAGACGTCGCCGACCGCGACGTCCCGGGCGTGACGCTGCAGGACGAGAGCAAGGCCGGCAAGGCCGAGAAGATCGTGGCGCTCTGCTTCGCGATCACCTTCCTGGCCGGCATCGCCTTCCTCATCTCCTACGTGGTGTTCCAGGTCGGCAGCCCTGAGGCGACGGGGGTCTCCAACCTCGCCCTCGGCGGCACGCTGACCCTGGCCGTCCTCGGCCTCGCGGTCGGCATCGTGGTCTGGGTCCGCCAGATCATGCCGAAGTACGCGCTGGTCCAGGAGCGCCACACGATGGCCTCCGACGAGGACGACCGCGAGGTCGTCTCCGAGACCTTCCTGCAGGGCGCCAACGAGAGCGGCTTCGTCAAGCGCAAGCTGATGCGCCGCACGCTGCTGCTGGCCGCCGCGCCGCTCGGCCTGGTGCCGCTGGTGCTGCTGCGCGACCTCGACAACTCCAAGATGCCTGGCGCGAAGTTCAACAAGCTGCTGCGCCACACCGTCTGGGGTGAGAAGACCAAGGAGGGCAAGCCGCTGCGCCTGGTCGTCGAGGGCACCGGCCAGCCGATCCGCGCGGCCGACTTCAACTCGCCCGGCGGCATCCTGTCGGTGGTGCCCGAGGGTTACGAGCACGACCTCAACGCGCTCGCCAAGGCCACGCTGATCCTGATCAAGTTCCGTCCGGAGGAGCTCAAGAGCGGCGTCAAGCAGAACTGGACGCACGACGGCATCGTCGCCTACTCCAAGATCTGCACGCACGTCGGCTGCCCGGCGGCGCTCTACGAGCAGACCACCCACCACATCCTGTGCCCGTGCCACCAGTCGACCTTCGACGCGGCCGACGGCGCGAAGGTCATCTTCGGCCCGGCCGCCCGGCCACTGCCGCAGCTGCCCATCACCGTCGACAGCGAGGGCTATCTGATCGCCCAGGGTGACTTCAACGTGCCCGTCGGTCCCAGCTACTGGGAGCGCGGCGACGCCGAGGCCGAGGCCAGGGAGAAGGGAGGCCAGGCATGAGCGACCTGAACGCCGTACCGAAGGCCATCGCCGGGCCGTCGACCTTCCTCGACGACCGTCTGGGCGGGGCGAACTTCCTCAAGCGCAACCTGCGCAAGATCTTCCCTGACCACTGGTCGTTCCTGCTGGGTGAGATCGCGCTCTACTCGTTCATCATCCTGCTGCTCACCGGTACGTTCCTGACGCTGTGGTTCAAGCCGAGCATGGGCGAGATCGCCTACGACGGCTCGTACGCGCCGCTCAAGGGCGTCATGATGTCGGAGGCCTACGCGTCGTCGCTGGAGATCAGCTTCGACGTCCGGGGTGGTCTGCTGATGAGGCAGATGCACCACTGGGCGGCCCTGCTCTTCGTGGCCGGCATGACGGTGCACATGCTGCGGGTGTTCTTCACCGGCGCCTACCGCAAGCCGCGCGAGCTCAACTGGATCATCGGCGTGCTGCTGCTGACCCTGGCGCTGGCCGAGGGCCTGACCGGCTACTCCCTCCCCGACGACCTGCTCTCCGGCGCCGGTCTGCGGATCACCGAGGGTGTGGCGATCTCGCTGCCGCTGGTGGGCACGTACATCACGTTCTTCCTGTTCGGCGGGGAGTATCCGGGCGAGGACGTCATCTCCCGGTTCTACTCACTGCACATCCTGCTCATCCCGGGCATCCTGCTGGCGCTGGTCTCGGCTCACATGGTGCTCATGTGGGTGCAGAAGCACACGCAGATGCCGGGCAAGGGGCGCAACAACAAGAACGTGGTGGGCGCGCCGTTCTACCCCGCCTTCATGGCCAAGGCGGGCGCCTACTTCCTGTTCACGCTCGCCGTGGTGTCGGGGCTGGCGACGTTCGCCCAGATCAACCCGATCTGGCTGTTCGGGCCGTACACGCCGGCGGACATCTCCGCCGGTTCGCAGCCCGACTGGTACATGGGCTTCCTCGAAGGCTCGCTGCGGCTCATGCCGCCGTGGGAGTGGAACCTGTTCGGCACGGCCCACGCGGGCACGTTGCCGATGAGCGTGATCATCCCGGCGCTGGTGCCGATGGGCATCATCATGACCGGTCTCGCGCTCTACCCGTTCATCGAACGGTGGGTCACCGGGGACAACCGCGAGCACCACGTCGCCGACCGTCCGCGCAACAACCCCCACCGCACCGCGATCGGCATCTCGGCGATGACGTTCTACGGTGTGCTGTGGCTGCTCGGCGCCAACGACGAGATCTCGGCCAACTTCCACGTCAGCCTCAACTGGACGACGTACATCGGCCGGGTGCT
Organism: Nonomuraea sp. NPDC001684; assembly: GCF_053596515.1. NCBI lineage: Bacteria > Bacillati > Actinomycetota > Actinomycetes > Streptosporangiales > Streptosporangiaceae > Nonomuraea > Nonomuraea sp. NPDC001684. The sequence continues at coordinate 4,039 of NZ_JBSFGJ010000320.1, read as the reverse complement.
GGTCTTCGTCGGGCCGGCGCTGGCCTACCTGATCACCTACCGCATGTGCCTCGGCCTGCAGCGCAGCGATGCCGCGGTCATCGGGCACGGTGTGGAGTCGGGTGTCATCAAGCGGCTGCCGCACGGTGAGTTCATCGAGGTGCACACGCCGCCGTCCGACGACCTCGAGGCCCACATGCGGGGCAAGGAGGCGGTGGCGGCCCTGCCCGTGGACGAGGACGCCTCCGGCATCCCGCCCAAGGGCATGCGCGGCCCGCTCGGCAAGCTCCGTGGCCGGATGTCCAAGGCGTACGGCGGGGAGAAGATCCCGCTCGACGACGGGCACCACGGCGAGCACGGGGAGCACGGCGAGCACGCCGCGATCGGTTCCGGCGACGACCGGAGCCTCACCCACTAGGGTTTCGCCTGATCGAGATCGGCCCGGCCGGGGTTTCCCCGTCCGGGCCTTTCCGCGTTCCGGCCCACCGGCCGGGGACGATCGGGCCCGGGAAACGCGTCGGGCCCGGCCGAAGGACGGCCGGGCCCAGAAGACGGACACCGAAGACGGACGCCCAAGGCGGGCACCCAAGACGGACGCAGAAGCAGAAGCGGGCGCAGGCGCCGACGCTGAAGCGGATGCGGGGATTTACGCGGGGACCGCGGGGGAGCGGGTCAGTCGGATTCGGGGAAGCCGATCGAGAAGGCGGCGTCGAGATCGTGCCTGGAGTAGGTGCGGAAGGCGATGTGCGTCTCGGTGTGCTCGACGCCGTCGACCTTGTTGACCCGCCCGGGGATGACCTCGGCCACCTCCTCGTAGCGGGCGACCCTGACCATGGCGAGCAGATCCCATTCGCCGGTGATGGAGTAGACCTCGCTGACCCCGTCGATCTCGGCGATCGTCTGGGCGACCTCCGGGATCCGGTCTACCTCGGCCTTGATGTGGACGATTGCCGTGACCATGTATTAACTGTATCCGGTCATCGCAAAGGACGTCCCTCTCGGTCGCGCCGCTGATCAAGCCCGCGGTAGGCCAGGTCGATGCGGGCCTTGTGGCGGGCGGCGCCCCGGGCGGGCATCGACCACACGCCGTCGACCTCGACCAGCCGCACGCCCGGCGACTCCAGCCAGCGCAGGATGCACTCGGTCTCCTCGGCGCTGGCCGCGTGGACCGGGCCGGGGCCCGGGATGACGGCCTCGGCCATGGCCTTGAGCGAGGCGACGAACGGTGTGGGGTGGGCGCCCTTCGGCATCACGCCCGCCGCGGCCAGCCGCCCGTAGCGGACGACGTGGATGTCCCAGCCGCCGTCGAAGGCCGGGCTGGCGGCCACGAGCTCGGGGATGCGGGTGATGGCGCTCAGGCGCTGCATGCGGGCCGCCGCCCGGACGAACGCGGCCAGCCGGTCGCGGTCGACGGACGCCTCCTCGTAGCGCTGCTCGACCGACAGGCGCTCCATGCGGGCCGAGACGGCGGTGTAGACGAGCGAGGCGTCGGAGGTCATGGCCCGGCGGGCGCTCTCGACGTGCGCGGCGTACTCCTCCGGGCTCTCCTTGCCCGCGCAGGGCGCGCCGCAGCGGCCCATCTCGTGCAGGACGCAGGCCGCCCGGCGGGTGCGCAGGCTGATCGGCTGGGTGCACTGGCGCAGCGGGACGGCCTCGTGCAGGGCGATGCGGGCCTCGTCGGCCAGGCGGGAGCTGCTGAACGGGCCGAGGTAGGTGGCGTCGTCGTCCTTCAGCTCGCGCACGATCGACAGGCGGGGGAAGGGGCCGGCGGTGAGCTTGAGCCAGACGACCTTCTCCGGGAAGCGCGAGCGGCGGTTGTAGCGCGGCTTGGCGCCGCCGATCAGCCGCAGCTCCCTGACCTCGGCCTCCAGCCCGGTGGCGCAGACGACGTGGCGCACGCGCTCGGCGATGCCGATCATCTCGCGGATGCGCGGGCGGGTCTCGGCGGCCGTGAAGTAGGAGCGCACCCGGTTGCGCAGGTTGGTGCTCTTGCCGATGTAGAGCACCTCGCCGCGGTCGTCCTCGAAGAAGTAGACGCCCGGGGCGTGCGGGACGGACTCGGCCAGGTGGCGCTTGCGCTGCTGCTCCGGCGTGGGGGCGCGGACGAACGACTTCAGCTCCTCCAGCGTGTGGACCTGGAAGGAGCCGGCCCGCTCGATCAGCCCGTGGAGCACGTCGACGGTGGCCCTGGCGTCCTGCAGGGCGCGGTGGCACGGCTCGGTGGGGCTGCGGAAGAAGCGGGCGAGCGTGGACAGCTTGGCGTTGGGCGTCTCGTCGCGGGTCAGCACCCGCCGGGCCAGGTCGACGGTGTCGACGACCGGGTTGGCGGGCGGGGGATAGCCGTGGGCGGCGCAGGCGGCCTTGACGAAGCGGGTGTCGAAGCCCGCGTTGTGGGCCACCAGCGTGGAGCCCTTGATGAACTCGAGGAAGCTCGGCAGCACCGCCTCGATGCGCGGGGCGGCCACCACCATGGCGTCGGTGATGCCGGTCAGCACCGAGATGAACGGCGGGATCGGCCCGCCGGGGTCGACCAGGGTGGAGAACTCGCCCAGCACCTCACCCGCCCGTACCTTGACCGCGCCGATCTCGGTGATCGAGTCTTCGGCCGGCGAGCCGCCGGTGGTCTCCAGGTCGAACACGACGAACGTGACGTCGCTCAGCGGGGTGCCGAGCTCGTCGAGGGTGCCTTGTACCGCGTCCACGTTCCAAGACCATAGAGAGGGGGACCGACAGTTACTCCGCCGGACCACGCCGGAGCGCGGGGAAGGGGGCCCGGGGCGGCATGGGGGGACGTGCTCGAATAACCATCCTTCTTGATCCTTAGTTACCCTTCCCTTTATGTCCGCGGGAAGACTTGCCGGCCGCTACGCCCTGCTGCGCCCACTCGGCGCCGGCGGCATGGGGAAGGTGTGGCTGGCCAAGGACGAGATGCTCGACCGCGAGGTCGCGGTCAAGGAGCTCACCCTGCCCGAGGGCATGCCGTCCAAGGATCGCGCCGACGCGGTCACCAGGGCCGTGCGCGAGGCGCAGGCCACCGCCCGGCTGCGCCATCCCGGCATCGTGGCGCTGCACGACGTCATCGTCGAGCACGAGCGGCCGTGGCTGGTCATGGAGCTGCTGCGGGGCCGTACGCTGGCCGACACCGTGCGCGAGTTCGGCCCGATGCCCCCCGAGTACGCCGCCCGCGTCGGCGCCGACGTGCTGGAGGCGTTGCAGGCCGCCCACGCCCAGGGGCTGCAGCACCGCGACGTCAAGCCGGGCAACGTGTTCCTGACCGACAGCGGCAGGGTGGTGCTGACCGACTTCGGCATCGCCCGGCAGGAGGGGCAGGCCGCGCTCACCGAGCAGGGGCTCATGATCGGCTCGCCCGGGTTCATCGCGCCCGAGCGGCTGGAGGGCGAGCCCGGCGGCCCGTCCAGCGACCTGTGGTCGCTCGGCGCGACCCTGTTCGCCGCCGTGACCGGCGGGAACGCCTACCAGGGCTCGGTCGCCGAGCGGGTCAGGGCGACCGTGACGCAGCCGGTGCCGGTCGCGCCGGGGCCGCTCGGGCCGCTGCTGGCCGCCATGATGGCGCGCCATCCTGACGCCCGTCCCGATCCGCGCAACGTCGTGCACGCGCTCAGGCAGCTGGCCGCGGGCGGCCCGGCGCCGGTCCTGGCGGCCGGCGAGCAGGCCACCGCGCCCCGCCGGGTGGGGCGGCGCGGACGGCCGCTGCTGCTGTGGGGCGCGGTCGCGGCCGTGCTCGTGGTCGCCGCCGGGGCCACCGGCTTCGTCGTGCTGCGCGACGACGACGGGCCGCCGGCCGCGTTCACCGTGCCGATGGACGTGTGCACCCTGCTCACCCCGCAGGACGTCGGCGGCCTGCTGCGTACCCAGAGCCCGCCCAAGGCCCAGCCGGACAGCAACGAGGTGGGCCCGGAATGCGGCTGGCCGACCGCCGGCACCGGCATCGGGCTGCAGGTGCAGAAGGACTCCGACACCGTCGATCCCTGGTCGATGACCGCCGCCACGGCCCGCACCCTGTTCCAGAACCAGAAGCGCTACTGGGCCAAGTACGACC
>NZ_JBSFGJ010000319.1:0-10940 GCF_053596515.1 Nonomuraea sp. NPDC001684 | reverse complement strand
CGCGAAGGGCCCCGGAGCCGGACGGCTCCGGGGCCCTTCGTCATTTGCACAGTCTGCAAGTCTTGCAGGCTGTGCAAATTCTGCGTAGAGTGCAACGCATGGAGAGTCCGGAACAGCGCCGTGAGCGCCGCCGGGCCGAGAAGCGGCAGGCCATCCGGCTGGCCGCGGTGCGGCTGGCGCTCGACGAGGGCCTCGACGCCGTGACCGTCGAGGCCGTCAGCGCGGCGGCCGACATCTCGCCCCGCACGTTCTTCAACTACTTCGCCTCCAAGGAGGAGGCGCTCGTCATGGAGCCGATCTGGCGGCCGGACGACATCGTCGCCCTGCTCGCCGACCGGCCGGCCGACGAGCCCGCCTTCCTGTCGCTCAAGACGGTGGCCCGGGAGCTCGCCGTGCGCGTGCGCCCGGTCTGGGACACCATGCAGCCGTTCATGGAGCTCAACAACCGTTACCCCGAACTGGCCGCCAGGGCGCGCGCCGCCGACCAGACCCAGATCATGGAGACGGTCCTCGGCGCCGTGCGGGCCAGGCCCGGAGTGACCGGCGGCATCCACGCCCGGATGCTGCTCATCACGACGTTCGGCGCGATGATCTCGGCCATCCAGGAGTCGGCGGCCACGGACGAGCCGGTCGAAGAACTGCTCGACGAGGCGTTCGCACTGCTCGAACGCGGACTCTGACACCTCCGAAAAACAAAGCGGCGATCGGGGTGGCACCCCCGACCGCCGCGGATTCCTCCTGCCCTCGCGAAAGAAGCAAGGAGACAACTGAATGGTATCGACAATCGCCCAGGAGGCCCCACCGCGGCGCGGCCTCCTGCTCAGCATGGGCTCGCTCCTGCTGTGCCTGTTCCTGGCCGCCGTCGACCAGACGGTGGTGGCCACCGCCACCCCCACCATCGTGGCCGAGCTGAACGGCCTGGAGAACGTGTCGTGGCTGGTCACGGCCTTCTCCCTGACCTCCGGCATCGTCGCGCCCCTCTACGGCAAGCTCAGCGACATGTACGGCCGCCGCCGCCTGTACCTGTCGGCCATCGCCCTGTTCCTCGCCGGCTCGGCCCTGTGCGGACTCGCCCAGACGATGGCCCAGCTCATCGCCTTCCGCGCCTTCCAGGGCATCGGCGCCGGCGGCCTGATGGTGCTGACCCTGGCGATCTCGGCCGACATCGCCACCCCGCGCGAGCGCGCCAAGTTCCAGGGGCTGTTCGGGGCGGTGATCGGCGTGGCCGCCGTCCTCGGGCCGGTCATCGGCGGCTACCTCACCGAGCACGTCTCCTGGCGCTGGATCTTCTACATCAACCTGCCGCTCGGTGCGGTCGCGCTGGCGGTCGCGTTCGCCGTGCTCCGGCTGCCGCGGCGCAGCTCGCCGCACCGGATCGACTGGCCGGGGGCCGCGCTGATCTCCGGGGTGCTGACCTGCCTGACGCTGTTCGCCTCGTGGGGCGGGACGACGTACGCGTGGACCTCGCCGGTCGTCGTCGGGCTGGGCGTGGGGGCGGTCGTGCTGGCGGGGCTGTTCGTGCTGGTGGAGCGGAGGGCGCAGGAGCCGGTGCTGCCGCTCGGGCTGTTCCGCGACCGCACGCTCACGATCGCCACGGCGACCATCGTGCTGATGGCCACCGGGATGGTGGGGGCCGCCACCTTCCTCCCGCTCTATCTGCAACTGGCCGCCGGGGCCAGCGCGTCGAACTCGGGGCTGCTGCTGCTTCCCCTGATGGCGGGCATGATCGCCGCCTCGGCCGTCGCGGGGCGGCTGGTGACCCGGCTGGGGACGTACAAGTGGGTCGTGGTGACCGGGGCGGCGCTGGCGACGGTGGCCGCGTTCCTGTTCTCGACCATGGGGCTGGGGACCGGGGCGGTCACGTCCGGGCTGTACATGGTGCTGTTCGGGGTCGGGCTCGGCATGGTGCTGCAGAACCTGATGCTGGCCGTCCAGGTCAGCGCGCCCGCCGCCGACCGGGGCGCGGCCACGTCGGTGGTGTCCTTCGCCAGGAACGTGGGCGGCGCCGTGGGGGTGGCCGTGCTCGGGGGCGTCTTCAGCGGCAGGCTGGGGCAGGCGGCCCTGGTCTCGGGGGGCGCGGGTGCGGTGCCCGAGTCCGTACGGCCGGCGTTCGCCGAGGCGGTCACCGGGGTCTTCGCGTGGATCACGCCGGTCATGCTGGTCGGGGTCGTGCTGCTGGCCTGCCTGCCGAACGTGCGCCTGCACCGCGACGCCTGACCCCGTACGACGCGGGCTCCACACGAAACCACCCCAGAGCCCGCGTCACCCCCCATCTGCCGAAATTTCACACCTAAGTTGCATCAGCCGTTGAGTGTCGGGAAGATGCAGATTCTGCGACAGTCGGTGGATGGGGGAGCAATGCGGCGAGTCGCCTCTGGCCTGACGGCGCTGGCCGTCGCCGCCGCGCTGACCGCGTGCTCGGCCGCCGCGGGCGACCGGGCCACCCCCGAGGAGCCCGCGCAGGACGGCCCCACCAGCTCCGCGCAGCCCACGCAGTCCGGCGCGACCTCCCGCACCGGCCAGAACCAGAACCTGGTCTTCTACGCCGACGGCAAGCAGGGCCAGGCCCTGGCGGCCGTCAAGCGCGCCGGCGGCACGGTCGTCGAGGAGGACGGCAAGCTCGGCTACGTGCTCACCCAGGGCGGCGGCGACGGTTTCGCCGAGAGCGTCGGCGCCGACCCGGCCGTCGTCGGCGTCTCACCCGACCGCCGCGTCATCGGCTCCACCTCCTCCCGCGCCGCCCGCCCCGCGGGCAGGGGCTTCCCCGACGCCGGATCCATTGCCGGGAAGGGCCTGGCCCAGGAGCCCCTGGCCCACCTGCAGTGGGACATGAAGATGATCGGCGCCGACCGGGCCAACGCCAAGGCCCCCGGCGACAAGAAGGTGCTGGTCGGCGTCATCGACACCGGCGTCGACGGCAAGCACCCCGACATCGCGCCCAACTTCGACCGCGAGCTGAGCCGCAACTTCGTCACCGACAAGCCCAAGGACGAGCGCGGCGAGACCCTGGACGGCCCCTGCGAGGTCCCCTCCTGCAAGGACCCCGTGGACGAGGACGACGACGGCCACGGCACCCACGTTGCCAGCACCATCGCCTCCCCGATCAACGGCATCGGCATCGCCGGCGTCGCCCCGGACGTGCGGATCGTCAGCATCAGGGCCGGCCAGGACTCCGGCTTCTTCTTCCTCAAGCCCAGCCTCGACGCCCTCACCTACGCCGCCGACATCGGCGTGGACGTCGTCAACATGAGCTACTACGTCGACCCCTGGCTGTTCAACTGCGCCGCCAACCCGGCCGACACCAAGAAGGAGCAGCTCGAACAGCGGGCCGTCGTCGTCGGCATGCAGCGCGCCCTCGACTACGCCCGCGGCAGGGGCGTCACGCTCATCTCGGCCCTCGGCAACGGCTCCACCGACCTCGGGCACCCCACGGCCGACAAGCAGAGCCCCGGCTACCCGCGCGGCGACGAGAAGACCCGCAAGATAGACAACTCGTGCGTCAACGTGCCTGCCGAGTCCAAGGGCGTGATCTCGATCTCCGCCGTCGGGCCGTCCGGACGCAAGGCCGTCTACAGCGACTACGGCCTGGAGCAGACCGACCTGGCCGCCCCCGGCGGCGACGCGCTGGACGGCAAGGGCGCGCAGGCCAGCCGGTCGATCCTGGCCGCCGCCCCCGAGCATGTGCTCAAGGCCGGCGGCCGGATCGACGCCTCCGGCAAGCCCAAGGGCGCCGACGTCGTGCGCGACTGCCACAAGGGCGCCTGCTCCTACTACCAGTATCTCGACGGCACCTCCATGGCCGCCCCGCACGCCACCGGCGTCGCGGCCATCCTGATCAGCCGGTTCGGCAAGCCCGGCCCCGGCGGCCTGTCCATGGACCCCGCCACCGTCGAGGACCTGCTCTACCGGACCGCGACGCCCGTGGCCTGCCCGACCCCGCGCGCCTACGTCTACAAGGTGTACGGCGAGAACGAGACCCATCAGTGCGAGGGCGACCAGGCCAAGAACGGCTTCTACGGGCACGGCGTGGTGAACGCCTGGAAGGCGGCCACCATAGAGCCATGATGTACCGCCTGCTCGCGGACGCGGTGATGGTGACGCACTTCGCCTTCCTCGCCTACGTGGCCGTGGGCGGGTTGCTGGCCTGGCGGTGGCGGCGGACGATCTACCTTCACCTCGCGGCCGTCGGCTGGGCCGTGGTGACTCTCGTCACTCACGTGGACTGCCCGCTGACCGTCGCCGAGGACTGGGCGCGGCGCAGGGGAGGGCTGCCGGGCCTGCCGCCGAGCGGCTTCGTCGACCATTACCTCGAAGGTGTCGTCTACCCTGAACAGTACGCGAACTTGGTACGGCTCGGACTCGCCGTTCTCGTGTTGTTCTCCTACGCCGGGTACGTTCTCCGTCGTCAGTGACTGCCAAGTGGTCTGTACCAATTAAGGTAGGACTCGTGACTCGTCGCGCGAAAATCGTCTGCACCCTAGGCCCAGCCACTTCGTCCAAAGAACGCCTCCACGAGCTGATCTCCGCGGGCATGGACGTGGCACGGTTCAACCTCAGCCATGGCAACCATGACATGCACAGAGAGGTCTACGACCGGGTCCGGGAGGTGGCGGCCGACCTCGGCCGCGGCGTAGGCGTGCTCGCCGACCTGCAGGGCCCCAAGATCCGCGTCGGCACCTTCGAGGAAGGGCCGGTGCGCCTCGGCTTCGGCGACGTCTTCACCATCACCACCGAAGACGTGCCCGGAGACCGCGAGCAGGTCTCGACCACCTACAAGGGCCTGCCCGGCGACGTGCGTCCCGGCGACAAGATCCTGGTCGACGACGGCCGCCTGGTCCTGGAGGCCACCCGCGTCGACGGCGACCGCGTCATCACCCGCGTCGTCATCGGCGGCATGATCTCCAACAACAAGGGCCTCAACCTGCCGGGCGTCAACGTCAGCGCGCCCGCGCTCACCGACAAGGACGAGGCCGACCTGCGCTGGGCGCTGCGCACCGGCTTCGACATGATCGCGCTGTCCTTCGTCCGCCGTCCCTCCGACGCCGACGTCGTGCGCAACATCATGGAGCAGGAGGCCGTCCGCCTGCCGCTGCTCGCCAAGATCGAGAAGCCGCAGGCCGTCGACCGCCTGCCGGAGATCGTCGAGGCCTTCGACGGCATCATGGTCGCCCGCGGCGACCTCGGCGTGGAGCTGCCGCTGGAGCAGGTGCCGATCGTGCAGCGGCGCATCATCGGGCTGTGCCGCGAGAAGGCCCGCCCGGTCATCGTCGCCACCCAGATGCTCGACTCCATGATGAGCGCCCCGCGCCCCACCCGCGCCGAGGCCAGCGACGTCGCCTACGCCGTCATGGACGGCGCCGACGCCGTCATGCTGTCGGGCGAGACGTCGGTCGGCAGCTACCCGATCGAGTCGGTCGCGACGATGGACCGCATCGCCTGCGCCGCCGAGAAGTCGTCCCTGCACGCCACCCACAGCCTGGAGCGCCTGCCGGAGACCACCGGCGGGGCCATCGCCAGGGCCGCGGCCGAGGTCGGCGCGATCGTCGGCGCCAAGGCGCTGATCGCGTTCACCATGTCCGGCGAGACCGCCCGCCGCCTGGCCCGCTACCGCTCGCCGATCCCGCTGCTGGCCTTCACCTCGGCCCCGCACGTGCGCGGGCAGCTGTCGCTGACGTGGGGCGTGGAGACGTTCCACGTGCCGTTCGTGCACCACACCGACGACATGGTGCGGCAGGTGGAGGCGTCGCTGCTGTCGCTCGGGCGGCTGGAGAAGGGCGACAAGGTGGTCATCGTGGCCGGCTCGCCTCCCGGCACGCCGGGCAGCACCAACGCGCTGCGGGTGCACACCATCGGCTCCGCGGTCTCCCACGCGAACTGACCCGCCCACGCTCCGCGCAGGCTCGCCCGGACGGGTGAGCCTGCGCCGGGACGTCCTGTGGCCCCCTCCGTGGCGACGGCCGGCGGAGAGGGCCCTGACGGTCAGTGGGCGTGCAGGGCGGCGTTCAGGGTGATGCCCGAACCCGTGCGGGGCAGGGCCTCCACCGCGCCCGACTGCGAGTTGCGGCGCAGCAGGATCCCGTTGGAGCCCGACAGCTCCGCCGCCTTGACCACCGTGCCGTCGGGCAGCGTGACCCGCGTGCCCGCGGTCACGTAGAGGCCCGCCTCCACCACGCAGTCGTCGCCCAGCGAGATGCCGATGCCCGCGTTGGCGCCCAGCAGGCAGCGCTCGCCGATCGAGATGACCTGCTTGCCGCCGCCCGACAGCGTCCCCATGATCGAGGCGCCGCCGCCGACGTCGGAGCCGTCGCCGACCACCACGCCCGCCGAGATGCGCCCCTCGACCATCGAGGTGCCCACCGTGCCGGCGTTGAAGTTCACGAAGCCCTCGTGCATGACGACCGTGCCCGACGCCAGGTGGGCGCCCAGCCGCACCCGGTCGGCGTCGGCGATCCGCACGCCCTCCGGCAGCACGTAGTCGACCATCCGCGGGAACTTGTCCACCCCGTACACCGTCACCGCGCCCTTGGCCCGCAGGCGCAGCCGGGTGCGCTCGAAGCCGGGCACCGGGCACGGCCCGAAGTTGGTCCACACCACGTTGGCCAGCAGGCCGAACTGGCCGTCCAGGTTCACGCCGTGCGGCCGGACCAGCCGGTGGGAGAGCAGGTGGAGCCGCAGGTAGACGTCGTGCGCGTCGACCGGCGGCTCGGAGAGCTTGGCGACGCCCGTGCGCACCGCCACCACCTCGACGCCCCGCGCCGCGTCGCGGCCGGTCAGCGCGGCCAGCTCGCCGGCCTCCTCGGCGGAGATCCGCTCGGTGCCCGTCGCGGGCGGCTCGCCCAGCTCGGGAGCCGGGAACCAGGTGTCGAGAACGGTGCCGTCGTCGGCGATGGTGGCGAGGCCGACGCCGAACGCGCCGGTCGAGGTGGGATCGATTGCAGTCACGAGCCAAAAATACCGGGCGCCCGCTCAGCCCAAGGAGCCCAGGTCCGCCGACAGCCACCGCTCGGGCCGCATCCGGAACGTCACCAGGACGTGCAGGTCCGAGCCGTGCACGTACCCCGTCACCGCCTCCTGCGGCAGGTAGCGGGCGGCGATGCGGGTCAGCTCCTCGATCGTCGTGGGGTCGGAGCGCACCACCGGGCCCTCGACCGACACGTACCGGTAGGTCGGGCTGACCCGCTGGACCAGCATCGTGAACCGGCCCGCCTTCGCCACCAGCCGCGCCTTGCGCGACTCGCTGTCGGTCAGGAACCTGATCTCGCCGCCGGGGCTGTAGTCGTACCAGACGGGCACGGCCAGTGGCGACCGCCCCGCGCCCGTCTCCACCGCCAGGCTCGCGATGTGCGGCTCGGCCAGGAACGTCTCCCGCTCGGTCACGCTCAACGGCATCCCCCGCCACCCCCGTCTCGTCCGTCGCAACTCGTCACAGAGGACTGTTCCCGGCGAACCGCCCGCGAAATCCCGCCCGGCCGCCGCTCCGGCTCTTGATCGCTCCGGCGCCCGCACCGGTGAAAACCACTCGCACCGCCGCGAGGGTGCCGCCATCATCGACAGGTTGGCCACCCGCGGGCCTGCGGGGCCGGCCGGGTGGGTTCTTCGACGATGACGGGACATCGCCTTGGCAGACATCATCGAGCTCAACCGGCGGTCGGTGCGGGCCACCGTCGACCTGGTGAACACGATCAGGCCCGCCGACCTCGACCGGCCGACGCCCTGCGCCGGATGGGCCGTCCGCGACCTGCTGGCACACCAGATCGTGCAGAACCACGGCTTCGCCCTGGCGGCCTCGGGCACGCGGTCGGAACTGGCGAGCTGGCAGCCGCGCCCCCCGGGCGAGGACCACGTGGCCGAGTACGCCGCCTCCGCGCAGGCCGTCGTCGCCGCCTTCGCCGCGGACGGCGTGCTCGACCGGGCCTTCTTCCTGCCCGAGATCCGCGACGGCGGCCCGTTCCCGGCGGCCATGGCGATCGGCTTCCACTTCATCGACTGCGTCGTGCACGCCTGGGACTTCGCCAGGGCGCTCGGCGTGCCGCCCGGCATCGACGACGACCTCGCCGCGGCCGCTCTCCCGCTGGCCGCGCAGGTGCCCGACACGCCGGAGTCGCGCGGTTCGGGGAAGGCGTTCCTGCCCGGTGTCGAGCCCGGCGGCGCCGCCACGGCCCTCGACCGCGTGGTCGCCCTCCTCGGCCGCTCGCCCTCCTGGACGCCCTGACCCGGTCAACGTTTTCGGGCCTGCCCGTCGATCCGGCAGTCAGCGGGTGGAGAACGAAAAACCGCCCGGCCTATGAGGGAGCCGGGCGGTCAGGCCGGTGCCCCGGGTGGGATTCGAACCCACACTGTATGGATTTTGAGGCCATCGACTCTGCCGTTGGTCTACCGGGGCGACTTCGTCCGGTTTGTGATCTCGCAGCGTAATGCCCGAGGCCGCACCGGCGTGGATCTAATCTACCGGACGTCTGTACTCTTCTGCTCGTGAGTACGCAGCGGCGAGTAGTGATCGCGGAAGACGAGGCCCTGATCCGCCTCGACCTCAAGGAGATGCTCCAGGAGGACGGTTACGTCGTCGTGGGCGAGGCCGGTGACGGGGAGCAGGCGATCCAGCTCGCCGCCGACCTGCGGCCCGACCTCGTCATCCTCGACGTGAAGATGCCCGTGCTCGACGGCATCTCGGCGGCCGAGCGCATCGTGGCCGACCGGATCGCGCCGTGCCTCATCCTCACCGCCTTCTCCCAGCGTGACCTGGTGGAGCGGGCCCGCGACGCGGGGGCGATGGCCTACCTGGTCAAGCCGTTCACCAAGGCCGATCTGGTGCCGGCGATCGAGATGGCGGTCAGCAGGCACGAGGAGATGGTGGCGCTCAGCGCGGAGGTGTCCAGCCTTTCCGAGCGGCTGGAGACCCGCAAGCTGGTCGAGCGGGCCAAGGGCCAGTTGATGGCCCAGCACGGCTGGACCGAGCCGCAGGCGTTCCGGTGGATCCAGAAGGCGTCGATGGACCGGCGGCTGAGCATGCGGGAGGTTGCTCAGATCGTTATAGACGACGCGGCCGAGCGGGCATGAAAAGCGCCTATATCAGGTGATTTAGCCCCGCGGGTTGTGGCACGGTCACGACTGGGCATCCAACCGGCTTCGGCTTCTTTCTGCGCAGGCGTCCCGGCGCATGCTGATGGGCGGACGGAAGGTCCGCTCATCTCGAACGGAGACGCTTTCGATGATCCGCATTTCCCGCGCCCTGGCCGTCGCCACAGCGGCGAGCCTGGCACTGGCGGCGTGTTCGACCGGCGGCACGACCGCCGGGACGGGCGCCACCGGCGCCGCGTCCGTGAAACCATCCTCGGCCGCCGCGGTCAAGGGGGACGGCACGCTGACGATCGGCACCGTGCTGCCCCAGACGGGCAATCTCGCGTATCTGGGACCACCCGAGTTCGCCGGGGTCGACCTGGCGCTCAAGGAGATCAACGACGCCGGGGGAGTGCTCGGCAAGCCGGTGGCGAAGATCGACACCGACTCGGGCGACACCACGACCAACATCGCCTCGCAGTCGGTGGACAAACTGCTCGGCCAGAAGGCCGACGCGATCATCGGCGCGGCGTCCTCGTCGGTGTCGGAGTCGATCGTGGACAAGATCACGCGGGCGGGCGTGGTGCAGTTCTCGCCGGCCAACACCTCTGACAAGTTCACCACGATCAACGACCAGGGCCTGTACTTCCGCACGGCGCCGCCGGACAAGCTGCAGGGCCGCGTGCTGGGCGACCTGGTGGCCGCGGACGGCAACGACACGGTCGCCGTCCTGGCGATGCAGGACTCCTACGGCTCCGGCCTGGCCGACCAGGTGACCAAGACGGCCGAGGAGGCCGGCGCGAGCGTGGTCGAGCGGGTCGACTACGACCCCAAGGCGGCCGAGTTCTCCGCGGACGTGGCCAAGGTCAAGGCCAAGAACCCGAAGGCGATCGTGCTGATCGGCTTCGAGGAGACGGCGAAGGTCGTGCAGGAGCTGGTCAAGCAGGGCCTGACGGCCGACAAGGTCAAGTGGTACATGGTGGACGGCAACATGTCGAACTCCAACTACCTCAAGATGCCCAAGGGCACGCTGAAGGGCGTGAAGGGCACGATCCCGGGCGCCGCGGCCCCGGAGGCGTTCCAGAAGCGGCTGCTGACGGTGAACCCGAAGCTGACGAACTACACCTACGCGGCGGAGTCGTACGACGCGACGACCCTGATCGCGCTGGCGGCCGAGGCGGCCAAGGACGACTCGGGCACCGCGCTGGCCCCCAAGCTGATCGAGGTCAGCAAGGGCGGCGAGAAGTGCCAGGACTTCAAGTCGTGCGCCGACCTGCTCAAGGCGGGCAAGGACATCGACTACGACGGCGTGAGCGGCCCGGTGGACTTCAACGACGCCGGTGACCCGTCGGTCGCGACGATCGGCGTCTACCAGTACGACAAGGACAACAAGTACGACGCGGCCAAGGCGCTCGAATATCGCAAGGGCAACATCGCCGGCTAGGCGCTGGCGGCACCCCAAGCCGGACAACCCGCCATACAACCACCCCAGTCCCGAAATTTCGGGCTGGGGTGGTTGATATGGAGTCATGGCCGTAACGCTGATGAAACATGCAATTACAGAGGGTGATTGCGACATTACAAATTAGCATAAAAGTACCCGAAATCCCCACATCTCCCCGTCAAAGAGGCATGCTGAGCTCGGAAAACGCAGCGAGGGAGATCGTTCCCCCGCTGGGAATAAGGGGAGTCTCTTTTATGATCCGCATTGCTCCAGCAGGGCGCTTCCTGGCCGTCGCGGCAGCGGCGAGCCTGGCCCTGACGGCCTGTGGCGGCGGTGGCGACACGGCCGCGCAGCAGACCACGTCCGCGGCGCCGTCCTCGTCGGCCCCGGCCACCCAGACGGAGGCGGCCAAGGGCGACGGCACGCTCACGATCGGCAC
>NZ_JBSFGJ010000318.1:0-10955 GCF_053596515.1 Nonomuraea sp. NPDC001684 | reverse complement strand
GTAGTCACCATCGATCGAGAGCAGAAGCTCAACGCCCTGGACTACCCGACGATCGACGCGCTCCTCGCGCAGCTCGACCTCATAGACTCCGACGACAGCATCCGGGCGGTCATCCTGACCGGCGCCGGGCGCAAGGCGTTCAGCGCGGGCGCGGACATCCCTTCGCTGGCCTCCAGCATCGCAGGAGGACCCGAACGTGCGCTGCGCGAGATCGTGCGCCGCGGTCACGGGCTTACGCGGCGGATCGAGGAGTTTCCCAAGCCCGTGATCGTCGCGGTCAACGGTCTCGCTTACGGCGCCGGCTGCGAGATCACCGAGGCCGCTCCGCTGGCGATCGCAGCCGAGCACGCCGCCTTCGCCAAACCCGAGATCACCCTCGGGTTCCCGCCCCCCTTTGGCGGCTCCCAGCGCCTGCCGCGGCACGTCGGTCGCAAGCGGGGCCTGGAGATGATCCTGACCGGCGACCCGATCCCGGCCTCCCGAGCCGCCGAGCTGGGCATGGTCAACACCGTCGTACCGGCAGACGAGCTCCTCGACGCCGCACGGGACTTGGCCGCGCGGATCATCCGGCACGCGCCGACGGCCGTCGCGGCGTGTCTGCGCGCGGTGACCCGCGGGATCAACCTGCCGATCGACGAGGGCCTGGCGGTCGAGGCGGCGAGCTTCGCCGCCACCGTGCCCACCGACGGCGTGCGGACCGGCCTGCAACGGTTCCTCGACCGGACGAGTGTGTCGGCCTGAACCTGGCGGAAGAGTCGGCGCTGCTCGCTCGTGACCGTCCGGCGCGTGCGTGAGCGCCACGAGCCAAGAAGACAGACGAGGACCGGGCCAGGAGGACACCGTTGGCGGAACCAGCCGTGATGTGACCAAGCCTCGGCGCTGCCTCATGTGCCGGTTCGTCCCGCGCGCGGTCGAACTGCTCGGCAATCTCGGTTTGTGCGGGTGGCGGAGCTGCTCCAGGTGGAGAAGCGGATGCGGCAGCGCCGGTGTAACCGTGGAGGCCGCGCGCCTGCTGTTAGCTGATTCCGTGTCTCTTGAAGACGCACCAGTACCAGCAGGTGAAGGTCCTGCCGAAGGCTTCCGCGCTCTGGTACTTCATGTGGACGAGTTCCCACCCTTGTTGGCCCAGTTCGTTGAGCTGCTTCTCCACTTCTGGGTCTTTCAACGTAGCGATCTTGTACTCCCACCGTCGTGCCATGCCGAGGTTCTCCCCGCTGGTCTTCGCCTCGGTGCGGCTGGGGTACACAGTAGGCCGCGAAGGGCTGGAGGATTCGCGGCTTAGTCGTCGAAGGTGCGAGCCGGGTAAGGGGCTTTCAGGTGATCAGGTTGATCCAGATGCCGATCGGGATGGAGAGGAGCCCCCCGGCGACGAGGCCGACGATGAGGAGCATCCACTCGCGGCGCCGCTGCCTGGGGCGTTCGGCCATGGCCCTGGCCTCGGTTTCGGCTGCGACGGCTTGGGCGATCTTCGTGACGTACTCGTCGCTGAGTTCTGCCGGGGATGCGTGCCGGTGCGTGGCACTGGCGTTTGCGGCGACTCTGCTTCGATCCAGTTCGGGGTTCGCCGCCGGAGGTCGATTACTTGTCCGACATTCGGTGATGGGCCACTGGCTGAGCGCTCATGGCGACGCGAGCCCTTGTGGGACCCGGGTGTGTCCTCCTGGGGAGGGACAGCACCGTGCAGAATTAGTTAACCTCCTTTCCAGTTCCTCGTGAACGGAGGTATCGGCATGCGCCGTCTGGCCGCGCTCGTCTCCTTATTCCTCCCCCTCCTTCTCCTGCCCGTCCCCGCACAGGCCGCTGCGACCCCGCTGCAGGTCTACGGCGCCTGGCACTGCGGTGATGACGCCTGCATCTGGGGCAACGTCCGCAGCCCAACAGACTTCGACGCGAAGAACCACTGGCTGATCGACCGAGGAGACGGCCGTCCCTCGGTCAACCTCGTGGTGCTCAGCTTCGTCCACCCGGTCAAGTTGCTGCACAAGACCACCGACACGCAGACCCTCGACGGCGTGCCGCGTGGCATGACCGCTGACATCGTGAACTACTTCACCAGCCGTGGGATCCGGGTGATGCTCTCCATCGGCGGCATCACGTACACCACCGCGTGGAACTCCGCCCTGGCGGAGAATGCGGCGCAGTTCGGGCGCAACGCGGCCGAGGTCGCCCAGCGGCTCGGCGTCGGCATAGAGATCGACTACGAGGAGAACAGCAGGCCCGACCTGGCCGGTCTGCAGGCCTTCGTCGACGCCTACCGCTCCGCCCTGCCGTACGACGCGAGCGGTGCGAACCCAGCCGCCCGGCTGACCATCGACCTCGCCGCCGGTGACCGCTGGCTCATCGACATCACCAGGAAGGCGACCGCGGACTGGCTGCGCACCGACACCCCAGTCCTTGACTACGCCAACGCGATGGTGCCCGCCCGGCAGCCCAGGAGCTCCGACGCCATCGCCAACTGGCAGGAGCACATCGACGGCAAGACCACCTACTCTCCGCCGATCCCGTCGCTGGCTCCGGCCAAGTTCACCGGCGCGTTCTACATCGCTGAAGGAAGCAAGGTCCGCGCCGAATGCACGAACTTCAGCACCTCGCTGCAGAAGTCCACGGGATCGTTCGTCCAGACGGCCGCGCCGAAGGGTGCCGGAACCACTTCCGGCATGCTCGGCTACATGTTCTGGGCCGCCGAACGTCCCTCCACAAGGGGCGTGACCACCGCACCTCCGAACAGCTGCGAGGGAGGGGTGGGCGGCGGCGCCACCGCGTACGCCATCCCCCTCCCGATGCCCGCCCTACGGCAAAGCTGACCGCCTCCTGGGACCGGGCCGCCGGTCCCGGGACAGACCGATTACCCGTCCGAGATTCGCTGACGGGCCACTAGTGTCGTTGCCAGCGCTGTCGAAGCGGGGACAAAGTAGGCGATCAGCAGCGCCTTCTCGAACTGCTCGCAAGTCATGATCAGTGCCTGCCCGCAACGAGGAAATCACCCGCCGGCTGCCCGACCCCGCCCGGCTGATCGTCGACCCCGAGATGCTCGACGTCGCCCTGCCGTTGTCCGCCAAGGCCGTCACTCCTGGGCTCGGGTGCTGCCGCGCGGGTCGCTCACCCGCGTGGACAGCGAACTGCTGCGAGCCAGCGCATCGGCGAGTTGGAAGACGAGGTAGGCGCCATCCGAGCGAGGGACGGCCGCTGCAGAGGCTGCGGAGGCCCTCTCAAGCCGCACGGCGACCTGCCCGGTCTACGCGCCGAGAAGGGGTACTGCTACGACTGCATCCAGCAACTGCGGAAGGCCCTGCCTGCGTGCTTGGCAGGGCCTTTCGCAGCTCATGCGCAGATCACGATCTCCCGCTGCGCGATCACGTTCACAGCGCGTGGATCGTCGCCGGCAGGCGTGACCAGCAGCCATCGATCCGGGTGCTCGACGTCATACCCGTGCTCATCCAGCCAGGAGATCGTGTCGGCGTCGAACGCGGCGTACGACACCGGTGAGTCGCCCAGCTCGTCGCCGACTGCCTCACGCCCAGCGTCGCCCTCGATCAGGGACAGGGTGTACTCACGCATCGGCCACCGACCCGAACGCGCGGCAGCCGACGACCGTGCCGTCCACGTTGCGCACCTGCTCGTGCGGGACGAGCAGGTCCTCCCGCCCGGCCGCGGCGAGCGCGGCCAGGAGCGGCACGATGTACCAGACCCCGGGGGCCGGATCGGGGTGTCCGCGGAGTAGATGCGGACAGGGGGCGGGGTCATGTTGACCACCATCGGAATCCTCCAGAGGGCGGCCAGCACCCGCAGGCGCTGGCCCAGATCCCTCGAAGGGGCGATGAGGTCGCTTCTGTTCTTCTACTTCCTACAGATGGACGAAGCGGAGACTCAGAGCTCCCCCTCCAGTTCCAGCAAGTGCCAGTCAGTGGCCAGCCACACCCACACGGTGCGCTCCTGCTGGTCGCGCAGCGCCGCCATGTACTCGAGCACGGACGTCTCCGGGGTCACGCCGAGCAGTTCCTGCTGCCGGACCGGAGGTAGGCGCGGATCGCCGCCACGCGCCCGGCTGCACCGTGCTCCTCCCGGAGTCGTTCCCGGAGGTCGGGAGACGCCGTGAGGGTGCCGTCCTCGGCGGTGCCGAGCCGGTCGCGGGCCCACGCCTCCCGGTGCGGACGCCTGCTGACGGCGAGTTCAGCGGTCCCGGGCCCCGTCACACGAGGATGGTCATGCCGATCAGAAAGCCGGTCACCGAAGATCGGTGAACCACCGCAACACCGTCGGCATCGCCGCGAGGGGCGAGTCCATGTGACCGATGTCCCCAACGTCGGTCAGCGTCGCGTCCGTGCCGTGTCGCCGCAGGTCACGCAGGCAGTTGCGGGAGTTGCGCGCCACCACCTCCCGGTCGCCCCGGGCCGCGAACAGCCGTACAGGCACCCGGGGCCGCCACGACGAGCACGTGTCGTCGTTCGTCTCCAGCGCCTTCAGCACCGCCCCTGACGGGTTCAGGTACCACTGCTGGAACTTCGGCGTGAGCACGTCCAGCGGTGAGGCGGGCAGCCCGGCGATGATCTCGTCGAACGTGTGATTCCCGTCGTAGAGCGCCTCGACCGCCGGGTCCTGGAACGCCTCGGCGGGCGAGTCGTAGAAGTGGTGCAGCCGGTTCATGGAGGCGGTCCAGTACGCCAGGTAGAACGCCGAGGTGCGCGGATCCAGCCGTTCCGCGATCAGCTCGGGGAACTGGACGTGCTGCACTTCGTACGGCCCGGAGATCGGCGCGAGGCCGCGCAGCCGGAACCCGAGCCCGGGGCCGGCCTGCAGTTGCCGGCCCACCGCCATCGTCGCGGTACCGCCCTGGGAGAAGCCGGTGACCAGCACGTCCCCGCTCAGCCTCCGCCCTTGGCCGGTGGCGAGCGAGCGGGCGGCGCGCAGCAGGTCCACCGTGGCGGAGGCCTCGCTGGCGTGGTCCATGTACGGATGGAAGCCGGGGCCCGTGCCCAGCCCGAGGTAGTCGGGGGCGACGGCGATGAACCCTGCCGCGGCGAACATCATCGGCACCGCCCGCCCGTCGCCCTCGTCCATCGAGCCGACGTAGGCCCTGGTGGCCGTCGTGCCGTGCTCGTAACTGACCGTCCACAGGTCTTTCCTGGACTTGTGGGGGACGGCCACGGTGCCGCTGGCCGTCGTCGGGCTGCCGTCCACGCCGACCGTACGGTAGACGACGGCGTACAGGTCGGCGCCCTGGGCCTTGGGTGGGACGGGGAACTTCGACTCGCGCAGGTACGCGGCGATCTCCGTGGCGGACAGGCTTTTGATCTTTTTGGCCGAGACGAGCGAGCCCTGCTCCACCTGAGGGGTGGACAGGGCCAGTGCGGCGGGGGCGGTGGCCGTGGCCAGCACGAGTCCGGCGCAGGCCAGGGCGAGCAGCCCAAGCGTCTTGCGGGTTCTCCTCATGTCCCTTGACGCTAGAGATCATCCAGGAGCCGCCCCATCCTGCACACCGCCCAACCGTTGGTAGGGCCTACCGGATGGCGCGTACGCCGTCTGGTGCTGTGACCGGAACCGGGTTGGGTGGGGATTTCAGGCTGCGGGAGCCAGGGGCCGGCCGCCCCAGCGGATGCCCTTCTCGCTATGGTCGCCGCGGGCAGTGTCAGGCATGGTCGTCGCCTTCTTGTCTCGTCGTGGGGGACGTTACTACGGCCAGGAGTCCCGCGGCGAGGGCGCGGCCGCGGGCGGCGGCGTGCTCGGTGTCGCCGAGGCGGACCTCCCGGCCGGCGGCAAGCAGCATGACGGCGCCGTCCGGGTGCCGGGCTACGGCGATGCCGGCGCCGGGCAACGTCACGCCGCGGACACCTGTGCCGAGGTCGCCGCTGAGGTCGGCCAGTTCGGGCAGCACCAGCCCGGCGGCGGCCTGGGCGGCGGCCAGCCGGTCACGTAGTCCCCGCACCTGTTCGGCGTCACGTTCGCGTTCAACTTGGGCGGCGCGGGCCTGCTGTTCGGCGGCCACGGCGCGCTCGCGCTGGAGATCGCGGTCGGTGCCGGCCTGGCGCAACTCGTCCTCGGCGCGGGCCTGCAGCCGCGCAGCGGCGGCGGCCTCCCCTTGGGCGGCGGCCAGGGCCAGGCGGGCGTCGGTCGCCTCCTGCCGGGCGGTCTCGGCGCGGCCTTCGGCGGTCTCGGCCCGGGCCCGGGACTGGCGGCTGTCGTGCTCGGCGCGCTCGCGGGCGAGGTCGGCGTCGGCGGCCGCGGCCCGCAGGGTCTCGGCGTGCCGGGCGTGCTCTTCTGCGGCGGCGCGCAGCCGGTCGAGCTCGCGCCGGGCCTCCTCCAGCAGGGCGGCCGTCCTGTGCTGCTCTGCTTGGGCCTGTTCCCGCTCGCGCAGGGCGTCGTCGCGGGCCTGCTCGGCCGCGCCCCGGGCGCGTTCGTGCTCGGCCACCTGAGCCCAGGCGGCGCGGGCGTCCTCCTTGGCCACATCGACCTTGCTGTCAGCCTCCCGTTCGGCGCGGCGCTGCTCCCGCTCGGCGGCCTCCTGGCTTTCCCGGGCGGCTTGGGCGCGGCGGTCGGCCAGCTCGGCGCGGGTGTCGGCCGCGTTCTTCTCGCGGCGCGCCTGGGCGGCGTCGGCGCGGGCGGCCTGGGCCTGCGCGATCGTGTCGGCGACGGCCTGCTCCAGGTCGGCGCGCAGCCCGGCCGCCACGGCGGCGATCTGGTCGGCCAGCGGCCCGAGTACGGCCTGGGCCTGCTCCAGGCGCACCTGACCGCTGTCACGGGCGGCGGCGGTCTCGGCCGGGACGCGCTCGCGGTGGTAGCGGGTGCGGTGGTCGGCGCTGCAGTCCAGCGCGTCGGCACGCTTGCCCGGCGGCAGGGCGCCGCCGCAGTACCGGCAGGCCCGCCGGCCGGCGGCGCGGGTACGCGCGGCACGCTCGGCAGCGACTGTCTCCTCCACCCGGCCGGGCAGCGGCTCCGGCACCACTCCCCCGTCCGCGACGTCCGCCGCGGAGCCGGGCACGGACGGCTCGCCCCCGGGGATGTCCCCGGACTGCTGTCCCGCGATGGAGTCCCCGGCGGGCTGCTCTGCTGACTCCGCCCGCTCCTCACGTTCGCTCATGCCGAGCACCCTATCAGCTCCATATCCGTGCCATATCCGTATCCGTTCGCACGGCTATGGCTACGAAAATTTCAGCAGCTCGAACATCTCACACAATTCCACTTGTGTGAGATACGATGATCGCCGGCTGTCGGAATGAGAGTTCTCATCTTTCTGGCCTGGGGTTTTCTCACCTGCTGTCAGCAGGATTCCCACCTGCTGTCAGTGGCCTGATCCGCAGCCGATGCCGCCCGTTCTCCTGCCTCCTCGGAGATCGACCGCCTTGGGACGCTGGTTAGCGATAAGCTCACTTATCGCTAACCAGGGAGTTGATCACGGAAAACCATATGGACGCTCCCGAACGGCTGCCGGAGCGCGTCCTTGCGCCGCCCGCCCCGGATGAGCACCTTCTGGAGGGCCGGACGGCCCGGCTGGTCGACGAGGGCCTGGCCGCCAATACCCGCCTGGCCTACGCCCGCGACTTCGGCGCCTACGCCACCTGGTGCGCCTCCACCGGCCGCACCCTGCTGCCCGCCACCCCCGCGACCCTGGCCAACTACGTCGCCCACCTGGCCGCCCAGCACTACGCCCCCTCCACCATCGACCGCGCGCTGGCCTGCGTACTGGCCGCACACGACCAACGCCCAGCTCGCCAAACCCGCCACCACCGCGGCCCGGCTGGCCCTGCGCGCCTACCGCCGCGAGCGCGCCCAGCAGGGCCACCGACCCCGCAAGTCCCCGCCGATCACCGTCGACCGGCTGCGCGCGATGGTCGACGCCCTGCCCGCCGGCACCCCCGCAGGACGCCGTGACCACGCTGTCCTGGTGCTCGGCTTCGCCCTGATGGGCCGCCGCTCGGAGATCACCGACATCGACGTCGACGACCTCACCTTCACCACCGACGGCCTGGAGGTGTACGTCCCGTTCAGCAAGACCGATCAGAACGCCCACGGCGAGATCGTCGCCATCCCCTACGGCCAGCACCCGCGGACCTGCCCCGTCCGGGTGACCCGCGCATGGCTCGCCGACCTGACAGACGCCGGCGTGACGACCGGGGCCGCTGTTCCGCCCGATCGACCGGCACGGCCGCATCGCCGGGCGCGGCCATCCCGCCGCCGGTCGCGGCCGCCGTGAACGGCTGACCCCACAGTCGATCAACCTGATCGTCAAACGGGCCGCCACAGCCGCCGATCTCGACCACGCCGATGCCTACACCGCCCAGGGCCTGCGCGCCGGCGGCGCCACCTCCGCAGCCAAGGCCGGCGCGCCCATGTCCGCGATCACCCGCCACGGACGCTGGGCCGACGGCTCCCCCGTCGTCGCCGGCTATATCCGCCAGGCCGACAAATGGAACGACAACCCCCTGCACGGCATCGGACTATGAGACCAGCGGCCGCCAGTCCCCCGGTACACCGACAGTTGGCGATCCGCTTCGTCCGGCCCGACACTGCACGGGGGGGTAGAAGGCATCTGGCGGCGCACCGCCCGATTCTTTCGGCCGAGCCGGTGGTGGCTCGCCGGGTAAGGTCTGGCGGGCCGGTGGTAGAGGTCGGCGCCGAGCCGAAGAGGCTACGGCTCGGCCTTGCGGGCGTGGCACTGCTCGTGTCCGTGCTGCTCAGATCTCGCGCAGTGCCGCCTCGGAGGGGGAACCCGGGGTCGACGGTGTAGAGGCCGAGCGTCTGGCGTGGGGCCCCGGCCGGGGTGGAGGGCTCGAAGCCGAGGGTGAGTTCGCCGGCGCGACAACCTGCAGGACGTCCCCTCATCCTGTCCCGATGCCGTGCGTCACGGTTCAGGATCCGAAGTCGTTCGAGGCGTCAGCCGATGGCCTGTCGCCACGCCGGAGCGAGCGCGATCTGCCGGAGTTGCTCAAGAGTCAGCGCCGGTACGCTGCGGTCCGCGGGAAGACGGTAGGCGCCCGCGTTGAGTGCCGAGATCACCACCCGCAGGCCGTCCGTACCGAGGGTGTCGACGGTCCACTCGATCGCGCCCGCTCCCCCGAGCGGCGCGAGCCCCTGGCGCACCCCGACGCGAGTGCCGTCAGGCAGTGTGGCGGCGTTCCTGAACACCAGTGCGATGGCCGCGTCACCGGGCTTCCACTGCTGGACGTTCACGGCGACCAGGCTCTTGCCGTGGCCGTCGTCGGCCGTGACGTGCCCGAAGCCGTCAGCGCCGCCCGGTCGCCCGGCGCGTACGCCTGCCGGAAGCAGTCGCTCGATGACGCGGGTGATCTGCGCCGCGGTCAGCCGGGACACCGATCCGGCACGGGGAGCGGCAGGCGGCGCGGGCATGGCCGCGAGAACCGGATGCCATACGGGAGAGGTCGCCACGGCGGCGAGTTGCTGATGCGTCAGAGGAAGAGGGGACCTACCGGCCGCCGACACGAAGACCTGCCTGCCGTCCCCGTAGGTGAGCAGAGCACTGAGGAGTTCGCCCCCTGATGGGTTGTTCTCATCGCTCGGGGAGCGGTCCAGCACGAGCCTGGCCCCGCTGGGCAGGATGGTCTGGAGGCAGCGGCTGTAGGGGTGATAGGCGGAGTCCGGGCACTGGGCGTACTGGACTGGAACGGGGACGGGCCATCTGTTGAGCTTCACCACTACTTTCGCCGAGCTCCCGCCCGCTTCGAAGAGCACTTGAGCGGAGGGCGCCGGACCGGGCTCGGCGCTCAGTCCCCGTCCCTGCTGCCCTGAGAGTCTTCCTGGCGGAAGCTGGGTCTGGAGCAGATGAACCATCTGCTGGGCGGATACAGCGGCTGCGGGGGATGCCGCGGGCCGAGCGGCAGCGCAGCCGGCGACGGCGACAGCGACAGCGAGGACGGACATCGCGATCGAGGTGAGCAAGCGGACCGTTCTGCGTGGCCTGACCGACATGGCGCGCCTCCGTTCATTCGGTTCACCGGGCCTGCCCGGGGGAGGCGTCCGCCCCCGGGCGGGGACAGGTCAGGCTCCGGGGTAGGAGATCGAGCTGATGGAGTTGTCGTAGGGGTAGTCCAGCGCGTTCCAGACGGAGTTCGGCGCGAAGTAGCCGTAGGTGCCCTGGAAGTTGACGTTCGTCCAGGCCTCGATGGCGACCGAGTTGGTCTTGATGGAGGAGATGGCGTCGTTGTAGGCCCAGGTGCGCAGGTCGGGCACCCTGGGCGGGTTGGTGTTGGTGCCGGTCAGGCAGGCGCGGGTGATTTCCCACATATTCCAGTCGTCGCACAGCTTCCACGTGCCGGTGGCGGCGGCGGCGGCGGGGCCGGCCGCGACGCCGATGATCCCGATGCCCAGGGCCAGGCTCGTAGCGGTCGCGATCAGGGCCTTACGGAAACCTCGCATGAGAACTCCTCCTTGGTTCTTTCCTCCGCCCCTTGACGGAGGCTGTTCGGGCGTGGTCGAGGACGGGCTTGTCATCCACCCCTGAGTGGATCGGGCCTCTATGCAGCATCCGCCGACGCCTACATCACTTCCAGTGGATGGTTGGCTACTCTGGGCAACCTCGAAAGGGAACTCAGCGGGACTCGACGCCGTCGGCCGGCTGCGCCTCGAAATAGTCGCCGTCTGGTGGTGGTTGCCCCTGCGCGCCGGTGCCGGTGGCGGTGCGGATGGGCCGGGAAGCGGTCGTGACAGTCGCGGCCTGCTGGTCCCCGGCGGAGGTGGGCTGGTCGGACATCTCTGCTCCTTTCCGTAGCCGCCGGGCTCGCTCGTCCGGGTCGCTGGGGGCTGATGTCTTCACGATCGCGCGCGGTCGGCTCGCTTCGCGCCCGTGGTAGTCCCTGGCCCTGCCCTGGCCTCCCCGGGGCCGATCGGAGGGCGGCTGTCAGACCGTCGGGCCACGTCCATGAGAGTGGTGTACGAGTTTGACCTGGTCACAAGCGTGGCGGCCGTGAAATGAACACGGCCATCGCGTGATCCTTCGAGTGCGA
>NZ_JBSFGJ010000317.1:0-11043 GCF_053596515.1 Nonomuraea sp. NPDC001684 | reverse complement strand
GCCGGGACCGGACGGCTCGCGCCGACGCTGGGCGGAGCGCTCCTCGGCGTCCTCTACGCGGCGGGCATCACCATCGAGGCGCGGCTGCCGCACTTCGGCGGGCCGACGCACCTGCTGCTGGGCCGGATCTGGCTGGTGCTGACCACGGCCGGGTGGGCGCTGCTCGCGCTGGCCGCGCCGCAGTTCGTCTGGCTGGCCTTCCCGCTCTTCTTCGCCTACCTGCACCTGCTGCCGCTGGCGGTGGCGCTGCCGGGCGTGGCGGCGCTGACCGTCGCGGCCGTGCTGGCCGCCGCCTGGCACGAGGGACGGCTGACCGCCGCCCTGGTCATCGGCCCGACGATCGGCGCGGCGGTGGCCACCCTGATGGCGATGGTCTACAAGGCGCTGCACGCCGAGAGCGAGCAGCGCCGCCTGCTGATCGACGACCTGGTCCGCACGCGCGGGAAACTGCTCCAGGCGGAGGGCGACGCCGTACGGCTGGCCGAGCGGGAACGCCTGGCCAGAGAGATCCACGACACCCTGGCACAGGGCATGTCCAGCATCATCCTGCTGCTGCGGGCGGCCCGGCGGGACCTGGCCGACGACCTCCCGGCCGCCGAGCGCCGCATCACCGAGGCGGCGGACGCGGCCAAGGAGAACCTGGAGGAGGCCAGGAACTTCGTCCGCGGCCTGGCCCCCGCGGCGCTGCGGCACTCGTCGCTGGCCGCCGCACTGCGCAGGGCCGGCGACTCCGCCGTGGCGGGCACGCCCATCCAGGCGCGCTTCGAGGTCTCCGGCACCCCGGCGCCGCTGCCCGCCGACTACGACGCGACGCTGCTGCGCGTCGCCCAGGGCGCCCTGGGCAACGTCAGCCGCCACTCCGGCGCCGGCCACGCCGGGGTGACCCTCACCTACCTGGACGACGTGGTCATGCTGGACGTGTACGACGACGGCCGCGGGTTCGACCCCGGGCGTTCGGCCGGCTACGGCCTGCGCGCGATGCGCGAACGGGTGAGCGCCCTGGGCGGCAGCCTCACCGTGGAGTCGGCCCCCGGCGAGGGCACCGCCGTCGTGGCGACCCTGCCGCTGCCGCCGCTGGAGGGGCCGTGATCCGGATCGTCCTGGTGGACGACCATCCCGTGGTCCGCTCCGGCCTGCGCGCCATGCTCGCCGGGCAGCCCGACTTCGACCTGGTCGGCGAGGCCGCCACCGGGCAGGAGGGCGTGCGGCTGGCCGCCACGCTCGCCCCCGACGTCGTGCTGATGGACCTGCAACTGGGGACGGGCATGCACGGCAGCGAGGCGACCCGCCGGATCGTCGCCCTGGACGGCCCCCGCGTCCTGGTGCTGACGACGTTCGACACCGACGCCGACATCGTGGCCGCCATCGAGTCCGGCGCGACCGGCTACCTGCTCAAGGACGCCCCGTCGGAGGACCTGCACGCCGCCATCCGGTCGGCCGCCGCGGGCGCCAGCGCCCTGGCGCCGAGCGTGGCCGCCCGCCTGCTGGGCCGGGTCCGCGCCCCCGACGCCACGCTCAGCCCGCGCGAGCTGGAGGTGCTCGGGCACGTCGCCGCCGGCCTGTCGAACCGGCAGATCAGCAAGGTGATGTTCCTCAGCGAGACCACGGTCAAGACCCACCTGGCGCACATCTACACCAAGCTGGACGTGGACTCCCGCACCGCGGCCGTCGCGGCGGCCTCGAAGCGGGGCCTCATCCGCTCGCCGTGATCGGGGGCGTGACGCTCAGGGGGTGACGATGGCGAAGTCCGGCTCGGGCTGCTCCAGCAGGGAGGCCAGGCGTCGCAGGACGGTCAGGTCGCCGTCGTGGTCGAGCCCGCCGCCGTCACGCTCACCGTCACTGCCGCCGTCGCCGGAGAGCAGGGTGAGCAGGCGTTGCCGGGTGAGGCGCAGCGTCAGGTCGGCTCCGTCGCCAGAGGGTGACCGCTGGTGGATGAGGGCGCCGTTGGACATCGTGGTCCGGTGGCGTTCGTCCAGGTCGGTGAGGTGCCAGTCGATGGTGAAGCGCTCGTTCCAGGCGTCGGGGCCGTTCACCCGGATGGCCAGGGAGTCGAAGAGCTGCTCGCTGGACAGCGCGGCGAGCATGTCCGGCGAGGTGGTGTCGGTGGCGCCCGGTGCGGGGCCGTCCTTCAGCTCGGCCGCGCCGGTGAGGTAGAAGTTGCGCCAGGTCGCGTTCTCGGCGCCCTGGCCGAGCCGGGTGTAGACCTGGGCCAGCAGCCTGCGGGCCGAGGCGTCGTTGCCGTCGGCGTACACGGCGTGGTTGAGCAGGGTCGCGGCGAAGCGCAGGTCGCCCTCCTCGACGTAGCGGCCGGCCAGGGCCACCACGGCCGAGGTGCCGCCGAAGGACTCGACGTAGCGGCGGGCCAGCTCGACGGGCGGGTGTTCCCACAGGTGGGCGGGGTTGCCGTCGAACCAGCCGAGATAGCGCTGGTAGACGGCCTTGACGTTGTGGCTGACCGAGCCGTAGTAGCCGTGGGTGTGCCAGACCTGCTCCAGCGCGGGCGGCACCTGCATGACCTCGGCGATCTCGGGGCCGGTCAGGCCCTGGTTGAGCAGGCGGAGGGTCTGGTCGTGCAGGTAGGCGTACAGGTCGCGCTGCTGGGACAGGAAGGTGACGATGTCGTCCCGGCCCCAGGTGGGCCAGTGGTGGGAGGCGAAGGCGACGTCGGCCCGGTCGGCGAAGAGCTCGACGGCCTCGGTCAGGTAGCGGGCCCACACCCGGGCGTCGCGGACCACCGCGCCGCGCAGGGTGAGCACGTTGTGCAGGTTGTGCGTGGCGTTCTCGGCCAGGCACAGGGCGCGGTGGTCGGGGAACAGGAAGTTCATCTCGGCGGGGGCCTCGGTGCCCGGCGTGAGCTGGAAGACGACGCGGACGCCGTCGATCGTCTCCTCCTGGCCGGTGCGGGTGACGTCGAGGGTCGGCGGGATCAGGGAGACGGTGCCCTGCGAGGTGCCCATGCCCAGCCCGCAGCCGAGCTGGCCCTCCGGAGAGCGGGGGAGGAGCTGGCCGTACATGTAGAGGGCGCGGCGGTTCATGGCGTTGCCGGCGTAGACGTTCTCGGAGACCGCGTGCTCCATGAAACCGGCTGGCGCCACGATCGGCACGTTCCCGTCGGTGACGCCGCGCACGCCGCCGAAGTGGTCGACGTGGCTGTGGGTGTAGACGACCCCGGTGACCGGACGGTCGCCGCGATGGTCGCGGTAGAGCCCGAGCGCGGCGGCGGCGCACTCGGCGGAGACCAGCGGGTCGATGACGACGACGCCGGTGTCGCCCTCCACGAGGGTCATGTTCGACAGGTCCAGGCCGCGCACCTGGTAGATGCCGTCGGTCACCTCGTACAGGCCCTGCCGGGCGCACAGTTGCGCCTGCCGCCACAGGCTCGGGTGGGCGGTCGGCGGGCAGTCGCCGGTCAGGAAGTCGTAGACGTCGTTGTCCCAGACGACCTCGCCCCCGGACGTCCTGACCACGCCGGGGGTCAGCCTGGCGACGAAGCCGCGATCGGCGTGCTCGAAGTCCGTCCGGTCCTGGAAGGGAAGGTCTGCCATGTGAGCGTCCTGCCCTCGGCAGTCTGCGATGAGGGCAAGGAGAGCCCCAAGAAAGAGCATTCCCGGCGATGCGGCCGCCGGTCCGAGGAACGTTCCTCTCATGTGTGCTTCTCCGGCCGGCGTGCTGGCATGGGTGCGGAGCGCGGTCGCCGCCGCCTTGATCACCGGCGTCTACTTCGTCGTGCCGCTGCCGACCGAGAAACTCCAGGACGGCTCGCCCGAGCTGCGCGTGCTGGGCTGCCTGGCCGGGGTGATCGTGCTGGCCTGGCTGCTGGGGCGGCAGGTGGGGCGCGCGCTGCGGCCCGGACGGTCCCTGGCGGAGCAGCTGGCGATGTTGCTGACCGTCGTCACCGTCGTGGTGGTCTTCTTCGCGGCGCTGTACTTCCTGATGGCCGCGCAGTTCCACGGCCTGCGCACGCGGGTGGACGCGCTCTACTTCTCGGTGATCACCCTGGGCACGGTCGGCTACGGCGACGTCGTCCCCCTCGGGCAGGGGGCGAAGGCCCTGGTCGTCGTGCAGGTGATCTTCGATCTGATCGTCGTGACGTCGGCGCTCGCGCTCATCGTGGGCGTGTGGCGCTCGCAGGAGTCGTCATGAGGGTTCTCCCTCCAGGCAGGGGACCGGGGCCGCCGTGGGGGCCTGGGGGTGCGTGGCCAGGTAGTCCTGGAGCTCGCGGTGCCGGAACTGGTAGGCGATCCCGGAGATCCGCAGCAGCCCGGCGTCGTAGCAGCGGTGCAGGAACCGTCCCAGCCGCCACGGCAGCCGGCCCCGCGTGGCCAGCAGCAGCCCCAGGTAGCGGCGCGCCAGCAGCGGCGACCAGGACGCCACCAGCGACATGCCGAACACCGCGGCCACCGCGACCGCCGCGACGACCGGGATCCCCTCCAGCAGCTTCACGAACCAGATGCCCAGCATGAACCCGAATCCGGGGCCGAAGGTGAGCGCGGCCACGAGCGTCGAGACGACGTCGTTGCGGATGACCGTCCTGGGGTCGACGCCGTCCCAGGAGCCGGCGTATCCCAGCGTCACGTCTCTGCCGCTCGCCATCCCCACGCCGACCAGGACGCCGAAGACGATCGGCACCCACAGCGGCAGGGCGGCGCCGAACTCCATGATGACCGCCGCGCTCGTCAGGCAGCCGTACAGGGCGGCCAGCACGCCGTCCACGACGCTCCGCCTGCGGCTCTGTCCGCCGCGGGACCGGAGCAGGCCGTCCTCGTCCGCCGTGGACCACGCCTGCCGATAGGCCGTGACCGGTTCGGTCAGCAGGCGCACCGCCACCGTGCCGGGCAGCAGGAGAAGGGCGACGGCCATCACCGTCGCGCCCGAGATCCGGCCGTCCACGATCTCCACCCGCGAGAACACCGCGACGGCGGCGACGACGACGGCGGCGACCCCGGGAAGGCAGGTCGCCAGCGCCACCAGCGCGCCGAAGAACCGCGCCCGGTCGCCCGCCAGCGGCCACAACCGGTGCAGGACGAGATCCGTGCCGGACAACACGCGCCCGTGGAGCGGCGGCCGGCCCGCGTTCGCGCGCAGATGGGCGGCCAGGACGGCCAGGTAGGCGTGCGTTTGCCGGGCGTCCGGCCCCTTGCCCGCCGGGTCCGCCGCGGCCAGGCGGGCGGGGACGAACAGGCCGAGGAGATGCTCCCGTACGGCCTGCTGGTCGGCGAAGCGCGTGAGGACCTCGGGGGAGCGCACGTAGCGCCCGGTGACCGGGTCGCGCTGCTCGTGGACGCTGACCGCCAGGGTCAGCCGCCACGGCGTGTTCAGCGCCTCGGCCAGGACGTGGCCGTCGCGGGTCAGCGCATCGAGGACCGGCCGCCAGCGGTCGGGGTCCTCCTGGTCGGTGACGGCCTGGATGAACCGCCACGCCTTGTCGCCGCCCACCTTGCCCACGTCGACCCGGACGATCCCGCGGGGGACGGCCCGGTCGGCGGCCAGGGCGTCGTACTGGTCGGTGCGGCAGGTCAGGACCATGCTGCAGCGGTCCAACCCGTGCTCGTACTCCTCCAGGGCGCGCAGCGCCCGGGCGGCCCGCGACCCGTAGCCCGGCTCGTCGGTGTCGTCCATCTCGTCGAGCCCGTCCACGACGGGCAGGATCCGCTCCGCCGCCACGAGCGTGCGCGCGGTCACCGGCTTCAGGCCGTACGCGGCGGTCAGGTGCCGGGCGAGCATGTCCCGCACCGGCACGTCGGGATCCAGGCTCGCCGCGGAGATCCGCACCGGGACGCGGTCGTCGGGCCGCCGGCCGTCGAGCAGCCGGAGGATCAGCTCGATGGCCAGGACGGTCTTCCCCGAGCCCGCCACCCCGGTGATCACCAGCCGCCCCGGGCCGCCCAGCTCGCGGAAGTAGGCGGCCACCTGCTTCAGGCTGCCGGCCGGCGGCGCGGAGACGGAGCCGCCGGTGGGATGGAAGGAGAAGTCGACGTCGATGACCGCGTCGCTGCCCTTGCGGCCCAGCAGCTGTGCCCGCTGGGCCCGCTCCTCGGCCAGCACCCGCCCCGCCAGCAGGATCGCGGCCGCCTGCACGTCGGTGTCGGCCAGCCGCTGCGCCTGCCACCAGGACAGCGCGGCGATGCCCGTCCCGGCCAGCCCCAGCCCGGCGCCGACCGGGTCGACGTCGCCCGGGTAGAGCGTCCACAGCCGCAGCGCGGCGGCCACCAGCATGACCATCCCGGCCGCCACGCCCGCCCAGAACCACCATGTCCTCGTCCGCCGGCTCACGGTCCCAGCATTTCAAAGCGGGCGCCCGTCGTGTGCGGGGAACGCGACAAAGATCCTCTTCGTCCCGTACCGGCTCGCGGCCCGTGCAACCCCGCGGGCGGCACGTGCGAAACACAGGTATGTGGAAGGCACACCAGGCCGGCAGCTGACGGGCGCGGCCCTGAGATCGGCGCTGCGGCCGGCACGCGCGCTCGGCGTGCTGTCGGTGCTGGCCATGATGGGCTGCCAGGTGGTGTCCGGGCTGGCCGCGCGGCCCGAACGGCTCACCGGGGTGATCGTCGTGCTGCTGGCGGCGTGCGCCCTGGCCTTCGCCGCGGACGCCTGGGGCGCGGCCAGGGCGGCGGCCGCCTTCGCCGGCGCGGCGCTGACCGGGTACGCGGCCGAGCTGGCGGGGCTGCTGACCGGGTTCCCGTTCGGCTCCTACAGCTACAGCGACGCGCTGTGGCCGCAGGTGGCCGGGGTTCCCGTGGTGGTGGTGCTGGCGTGGGGCGGCATGGGGCTGGCGGCCCACGCGGTGGCGGTCGCGGTCGTGCCGTCCGGCGGCGTGGCCCGGGTGTGCGCGGGCGCGGGCGCGCTGACGGCGTGGGACCTGTTCCTCGACCCCCAGATGGTCCGGCTCGGCCTGTGGACGTGGGCGCGGGAGGGCTTCTACCGCGGCGTGCCGCTGAGCAACTTCGCCGGCTGGCTGCTGGTGTCGGCGCTGGTCATGGTGGTCGTGGGGCGGATCGTCCGGGCCGGCGCCCCGGCGCGCGGGCTGCTGGCGCTGTACACGGTCATGGCGGTGATGGAGACGGTGGGCTTCGCGGCGGTGTTCCGGCCGCCGGACCTGCTGGTCGCCGCCGCCGGAGGGATCACGATGGGCGCGTTCGCCGCGCCGGCCTGGAGGCGGTCATGGCCGAGGTGACGGTGATCGGCGGCGGCATGGGCGGCATGGCGTGCGCGCTGCTGCTGGCCCGCCAGGGCCACGAGGTGCGGCTGTACGAGCAGTTGCCGCGGCTGGGCGGCAAGCTGGCCGAGCATCGCCGTGACGGTTTCACCTTCTCCCTCGGCCCTTCGCTGCTCACCATGCCACGGGTGCTGCGCGAGCTCGGGCTGGAGCGCGAGCTGATCGAGCCCGCCCTGCTGTGCCGGTACCGCTTCGCCGACGGCACGGTCCTGGACGCCCACCGCGACCCGGCGCGGATGGCCGCCGAGGTGGAGCGGCTGGCGCCGGGCGAGGGCCGGGCCTGGACGGCCTTCCACCAGTGGGCGCAGGGCTGCCTGCGGGCGGCGGAGCGGACCGTGTTCGCCGGTCCGCCGATCCGGCGGCAGGGACGGCCGCGGCTGTCGGACCTGACCGCGGTGGCCCCCGCCCGCACCCTGGCCGGGCTGGCGCGGCGTCACTTCGGCGACCCCCGCCTGCGCCAGTACGTCGGCCGCTACGCCACGTACGCCGGGTCGAGCCCGTACCGGGCGCCGGCGGCGCTGGGCTGCGTCCCGGCGCTGGAGCACGGGGAGGGCGTCTGGTACGCGCCCGGCGGCCTGGCCCGCCTGGCCGACGACCTGGCGCTGCTGCTGAAGGCGGCCGGGGTGGAGATCTTCCTGTCCGAGCCCGTCGCCGCCGTCGAGGCCGACGCGTCCGAGGTCACCGGGGTGCGGCTGGCGAGCGGACGCAGGGTGCGGGCCGACGTCGTGGTGGCCGGCACCGACGCCGCCGCCCTGTACGGCCGCCTGTCGCCGGACCGGCGTCGGCTGCGCCGGATCGCCCGGCTCGGCACCTCCTCCTCGGCCTTCCTGCTGCTGGCCGGGGTGGA
Organism: Nonomuraea sp. NPDC001684; assembly: GCF_053596515.1. Classification (NCBI taxonomy): domain Bacteria; kingdom Bacillati; phylum Actinomycetota; class Actinomycetes; order Streptosporangiales; family Streptosporangiaceae; genus Nonomuraea; species Nonomuraea sp. NPDC001684. The sequence continues at coordinate 2,977 of NZ_JBSFGJ010000317.1, read as the reverse complement.
GGGCCGCACGCCGGGGCTGCCGCACCATTCGGTGCTGTTCTCGGCCGACTACGAGCGCGAGTTCGCCGACATCTTCGACCGGGGACGTCCGCCCCTCGACCCGACGGTCTACGTCGGCTGCTCGGCGGTGGACGACGCCTCCCAGGCCCCCGGCGGGGCGGAGAACTGGACGATGCTGGTCAACGTGCCCGCCCGGGATCCGGCCCGGTGGGGGATCGGGGTCGAGGCGTACCGGGACCTGGTGCTGGAGCGGCTGGCCGGGCGCGGCTGCGACCTGGCCGGCCGGTTGCGCTTCGTCGACGTCCTCACCCCCGCCGACCTGCGGGACCGGTACGGCTCCTGGGGCGGCGCGATCTACGGCAGCGCCTACCGGGGCAGGCTGGCGTCCTTCGCCCGGCCGGGCAACCGGGGGCCGAGACGCGGGCTGTACCTGGTGGGCGGCTCGGCCCACCCCGGCGGGGGCCTGCCGATGGTGACGCTGGGCGCCCGCATCGTGGCCGGCCTGGTGGCGCAGGACCTCGCGGGCGGTTCGCGATGAGGGCGCTCACCGTCGCGCAGGGCGTGGCGGCGGCCGTCGTGGCGGCCCGGCTCGCGCGGGGGCGGCGGCGGCTGCCCGCGCTGCGGCCCCGTCCGGTCGCGGGCGAGCCGGTCTCCGTGGTGATCCCCGCCCGCGACGAGGAGGCCAGGATCGGCCCGTGCCTGCGCGCCGCGCTGGCCGCCCCCGGCGTCCGCGAGGTGATCGTCGTGGACGACGGCTCCCGGGACGGCACGGCGAGGCTGGCGGCGTCGCTGGGCGCCACCGTCGTCACCGCCGATCCGCTGCCGCCCGGCTGGGTCGGCAAGCAGTGGGCGCTGCGGCAGGGGGTGGCCGTCGCCCGCGCCGGCGTCGTGGTCACGCTGGACGCCGACGTCCGGCCCGCGCCCGGCCTGTTCGGCGCGCTGGCCGCGGCCCTGGACCGCTACGACCTGGTCAGCGCCGGCCCGCGCTTCGTCTGCGACGGCGCCCTGGAGCAGGCCCTGCACGCCTCGATGCTGGCGACGCTGGTCTACCGCTTCGGCCCCGTCGGCCCGCCGAGCCCGCCGCCGCCGCACCGGGTGATCGCCAACGGCCAGTGCATGGCCTTCCGGCGGTCCCGGATGACCGAGGCGGACGGCTTCGCGCTCGTGCACGACCGGATGACCGACGACGTGGCGCTGGCCCGCCGCCTGGCCGCACAGGGCTGGTCGGTGGGCTTCCTGGACGCCGGCGGCCTGCTGGAGGTCGACATGCACGACTCGGCGGGCGAGTTGTGGCGGGAGTGGGGCCGTTCGCTGCCGCTGGCCGACGTGACCGGCCCCGGCCGGCAGGCGGCCGACCTGGCGGTCATCTGGCTGACGGCGGCCCTGCCCGTGCTGCGGCTGGCCGCGGGCCGCCCGACCGGCCTGGACCTGGCGCTGCTGGGACTGCGGGTGTCACTGACGGCCGCGTTGCGGGGCAGCTACCGGCGGCCCGGAGTGGGGCTGCTGCTGTCGCCGCTGCTGGACCCGGCCGCCGCGTTCCGCCTGACGCAGGCCACCGTACGCCCGGTGCGCAGCTGGCGGGGACGCACCTACGGCGACGCAAGCGGGGGCGTCAGCGATGGGACGAGCGGCGGCGGCCGGCCAGCGCGGCCTGCCCGAAACGCAGCCCGATGAGGCACATCAGCCCCCCGGTGGCCGCCACCAGCTCGACCGGCATGAACAGCAGCTGCAGCAACGGCACCCCGAACACCGCCAGGCGCGCGCCCGCCGCGAACGACCGCGTCACCAGCGCCACCAGCGTCAGCGCCGCCACGGCCAGCCCGAACGCCGGCGGGCAGATGACCGCGACCCCGCCGGCGAAGGTGAGCACGCACCGGCCGCCCCGGAAGCCGGCGAACAGCGGCCACGCGTGCCCCGCCATGGCCGCCGCCACCGCCAGGTACACCGGCGCCACGCTCGCCCCCGACACCACGCCGAAGGCGGCGGTGTGGCCGCCGCCGATCACCAGCGCGACCAGGGCGGCCAGAGCGCCCTTCAGCGTGTCGCCGGCGAACACCGGCACGCCCGCCCACCGCCCGAGCTGCTCCTTGACGTTCCAGTACCCCGGGTTGCGGTCCCCGACGTCGCGCGGATCGACGCCGTGCGCCCGCGCCGTCAGGACCGCGACCGGCACCGACCCCAGCAGGTAGCCGATGACGACCGACACGAGCACCTCAACCATCGCGTCGTTCCACCTCGTCCGGTACGGCGGCAGGGGGGCGATGAAGCACATGGCCTTCGACCGGCCGCTGCTGCGCCGCCCCGGCGGCCCGATCTTCTGGCGGCTGCTCGGCACCGGCAGGGGACGCTCGATGTCGCTGGGCGCCGACCTGCGGCGCTGGGCGCTGTTCGCCGTCTGGCGGCGGGAGAGCGACCTGGCGGAGTTCCTGCGCGACTCGCCGATCGCCGCCCGCTGGCGGACGGAGTCCGCGGAGTACTGGCAGACCCGGCTGGCCCCGCTCGCCTCGCGCGGCGCGTGGGGCGGCCGCGACCCGTTCGGCGGCGCGCCGGCCCGCGACGACGGCGGGCCCGGCCCGGTGGCGGTGCTCACCAGGGCGTCCATCCGGCCCGGCCGGCTGGTCGCCTTCTACCGGTCGGTCCCGCCGGTCGAGGAGCTGCTGCGGCGGCAGGACGGCTGCCTGGCCTCGGTCGGCATGGGGGAGTGGCCGCTCGCCCGGCAGGCCACCTTCTCGCTGTGGCGCGACCGGCGGGCCGTGCGGGACTTCGCCTTCCGGGGCCAGGCCCACCGGCGGGTCGTCGAGCGGGTACGGGCCCGCGACTGGTACGCCGAAGAGCTGTTCGCCCGCTTCGTCCCCTATGCCAGCGAGGGCCGCTGGGACGGGCGCGACCCGCTGGGCTGACCCCCTCATCCCGCCGCCGTGACAGCGGTCGCCGCGATCCCGGCCGCCGGGTCCCGCCCCGCCAGCGTGTGGGCCAC
>NZ_JBSFGJ010000316.1:0-11090 GCF_053596515.1 Nonomuraea sp. NPDC001684 | reverse complement strand
GGTGGTGGCGGTGGTGAAGACCGCGCCCCATGGTCATGCGCTTCCGCCCCGACGAGCCGATGCACGCCCGGTACGCCGTGGACCACGAGTTCCTCTCGCCGTCCGTGGGCGAGGAGGTCGTCACCGTCGGGCGGCTGGTGAACGCGTTCTTCCGCTGGGAGTTCAACTCCTGCGAGACGCTGGTCAAGGGCGCCGACGTGCACCCGATCGACTACGCCAACGCCTGCCCCGACGTGGCCCTGACCAGCCTGCACTACTACTTCCCCTGGGCGATCAAGGCGCTGGTGAAGTGGAGCGTGTTCTGCGTGGCCACCCGCCGCCGGCCGCGCATCGACCTGGAGACGCACGACTACTTCGAGGTCACCGGCGACTACGGGGAACGGCTGGCCCAGTACCGGAAGCTGGCCGACCGGTACTTCGAGGTGGACCGGTACGAGGAGTTCTGCCGTACGCATCTGGGGCACATCGACGAGATCGTGCTGGATTGGGTGGCCGGGCCGGAGTTCGACCGGTTACTGGTCGACACGGTCGCCGCCACGTACCCGGCGGCCGAGCGCGAGCGGTTCACCGAGCACTTCCGGGGGCTGCTGCGACTCTGGGTGAAGGACGAGGGCAGCTAGTAACCGACCAGTCGGTATGGCATGCTTCCGGAACATGAGTCTGTTCTCGGTGGAAGGCAAGACGGTCGTCGTCACCGGCGGTTCGCGCGGCATCGGCCGCATGATCGCCGCCGGGTTCGTGGCGGCCGGCGCGACCGTCGTCATATCGGCACGCAAGGCGGCGGAGGTCGACAAGACCGCCGCCGAGCTGGGCTGCACGGCCGTCCAGGCCGACCTGTCCACGCCCGAGGGGGTGGACACGCTGGTCACGGCGGTGGGCGGCCCGCTGCACGTGCTGGTCAACAACGCCGGCGCCACCTGGGGCGCGCCTCTGGAGGAGTATCCGGAGCACGCCTTCGACAAGCTCTGGGACATCAACGTCAAGGGCGTCTTCTACCTGACCCAGAAGTTCCTGCCGAACCTGCGCCAGGCGGCCGGCCCGGACGACCCGGCCCGGGTGATCAACGTGGGCTCGATCGACGGCATCCGGGTGCCCGCCCTGGAGAGCTACGCCTACTCCTCCACCAAGGCGGCCGTGCACATGCTGACCCGCCACCTGGCCAGGCAGCTGGCCAAGGAGCACATCACGGTCAACGCCATCGCCCCCGGCCCGTTCGACTCCAAGATGATGGCCTTCGCCCTGGACGACCCCTCCACCCGCGCCGCCATCGCCTCGACCGTGCCCCTGGGACGGATCGGCCGGCCCGACGACATGGCGGGCGCGGCCGTCTTCCTGTCCTCGCGGGCGGGGTCGTACCTGACGGGCACGGTCATCCCGGTGGACGGCGGGATCTCCTGCTGATCAGACCAGCTCCCCCAGGGCCCTGGCGAAGTTCGCCGGGGCGTCCGGCGCGTACCGCAGGAACAGGTACGGCTCGGTCAGCTCCAGCTCGATGACCACCGGCGTGCCGTCGGACAGCCGGACCAGGTCGATCCTGGCGTAGAGAAGGGCGTGGGGAATGGCTGCTAGCACCTTCTCGGCCAGGTCGACCTGGTCCGGGGCCGGGGTGCGGAGCTCGGCCCGCGCGTTGTGGTCGAGGGTGGTCCCCGCCGCCAGCATCGGGTGGCGGCGGACGGCGTGGCTGAGGCGGCCGTTGAAGTACAGCAGGGAGGTCTCGCCCTCCGACTCCACCATGTCGAGGTAGGGCTGGACCATCGGCTGCCGCCCCGCGGCCTGGAGCGCGGCGGCCAGCTCCGCCGCCTTGTCACGGTCGGTGGTCCTGGTCGTGTCGCGGGCTCCGGCGGAGATCGCGGGCTTGACGACGTACTCGGGCCAGTCGGGCAGGTCGTGGGCGGACCAATGGGTCGGCACGGTCGGCACGCCCAGGTCTCTCAGGTACGTCTTGTCGGTGTTGCCCTCCAGGACGACGGCCGGGTTGAGCAGCTTGGTGACGGACTCGACGCGGCGGGCCCAGGCCAGGAACTCCGCGCGCCGGTCGATGTAGTCCCAGGCCGATCGCACCACGACGGCGTCGTAGGCGCTCCAGTCGGCCGCGGGGTCGTCCCAGCGTTCGGCGCGGCCCTCGATGCCGTTGGCGTGCCAGTGGGAGAGCGCGAGGTCACGCTCGTCGTCCTGGCCGGTTGGGTCATCAAAGGTGACATATGCACAGTTCGTCATCCAGGGATGGTAGTGGGGGCGGGCCGGGCCGCCTCGACCCGGCCCGCACGGGGACGCCCTCTCCGCGCCGGAGGGCGCCCCCGGGCCTGGCTAGGAGTCGACGCTGGTGCCGGCGTGGCTGGCGTCGGTGGCGGTCGTGGCGTTGCCGTTGACGTTGTTGACGCTGGTGGCGTCGGTGCCGCTCACGTTGACGTTCACGACGTTGCCGAAGTTGTTGCCCGACTGGGAGGTGTCGTGGTTGGAGCTGGAGTTGCCCGCGGTGACGTCGGCGTGGGCCGGGGCGGACAGGAGCGTCAGGGCGGCGGCCGCGGCGACGGCGCCGGTGGTCACGCAGAGCTTCTTCATCATGTCGATGTCCCTTCCTCGGAGCTGTACGGAGGTCAGTAGAAGATGTAGGTCACCGCGATGCCGCCGTCGGTGGCGGTGGTCGCGACGCCGTTGATGTTGTTGACGTTGGTCGAGTCCCAGCCACCACGGTTGGCCGCGGAGACGTCGCCGAAGTTGTTGCCCGACTGCGACGAGTCGCTGTTGCTGCTCCAGTTGTCGGACCAGGTGTCAGCGTGGGCGGGAACGGCCGTCATGGCGACGCCGGCGGCCGCGGCCAGCACGGCACCTGCGGCGCACAGCCTTTTGATCACTTCTGCTCCTTCACCGGTGTGGACCCCTGCGAGGCGGCGGACGCCAGGGCCCCGGGCAGCCGCCGCCCCCTTTTTGACCTTCTGTGACCCATTGGGATCAAGGTCAATGCGACTATATAACTCTGCGTTGCCATTCGGTAGCACAGAGTTATCAGAACATTGTTCGCCGCCGACGCTGACATGAGGTGGCAGTGATCCAGCCCTAACGTCCGGCCATGATCTACGAGCTACGGCGGTACACCCTTCACCCCGGACGGCGCGACACCCTGATCACGCTGTTCGAGCGCGAGTTCGTCGAGCCGCAGGAGGCGCTCGGCATGCGCGTCGCGGGCACCTTCCGCGATCCCGACGCGCCCGACACCTTCACCTGGCTGCGCGCCTTCCCCGACATGGAGGCGCGCCGGACGGCGCTGGAGGGCTTCTACGACGGCCCCGTCTGGCGGGCGCACCGCGACGCCGCCAACGCCACGATGATCGACTCCGACGACGTGCTGCTGCTCCGCCCGTCCGGTCCGGAGCTGCCCTCCTGGGAACGGCCGCCCGCGGGCGCCGCCGAGCCGCCCGCCGCCCTGTACGTCGCGACGATCTGCCACGTCGGGGAGGGCTTCGCCGAGTTCTTCGCAGGTCAGGTCGCGCCCGCGCTGGCCGAGGCCGGGACGCCGCCGGTCGGCTGCCTGGACAGCGAGCACGCCGAGAACACCTTCCCCCGCCTGCCGGTCCGGACCGGGGAGAACGTGTTCGTGTGGTTCACCCGGTTCGCCCGGCCCGAGGACGAGCGCCCGGCGGACCTCTCCATGCTGGACCCCCTCCTGACCGCGCCGCCGGTGCGGCTGCGCCTGCGTCCCACCGCCCGGTCGTCGATGCGCTGACGACCATTTCCAACTTTCGGGCCCGCGGCGGAGTTGATGTCCTACATGGACCGCTACGAGGGGTTCCACGAGTTCGTACGCGCCCGTCAGCAGTCGCTGATGCGGACCGCGTACCTGCTCACCGGAGACCCCCATCTCGCCGAGGACCTGTTGCAGACGGTCCTCACCCGTGTCGCCTCGCATTGGGGCAAGCTCGCCGGGGACGGCAACCCCGAGGCGTACGCGCGCCGGGCCCTGGTGAACCAGACCATCTCCTGGCGCCGGCGCAGACGGCCCGAGGTGCCCGCCGCCGAGCTGCCGGAGACCGGCGGGCACGCGCACGACGAGGCGACCGTGCGCCGCCTGACCCTGCTCAAGGCGCTGGCCCGGCTCACCCCGAAACAGCGCGCGGTGATCGTGCTGCGCTTCTACGAGGACCGCACCGAGCACGAGACCGCCCGGCTCATGGGCGTCTCGCTCGGCACGGTCAAGAGCCAGACGCACTACGCGCTGTCCAAGCTGCGCGCCCTCACCCCCGCGGAGGTGTACCGATGAAGACGCTGCGCGAGGACCTGCACGCGCTGGCCGAGCAGGCGCCGGTCGTCGACCTGGGGGCGCGGGCCGTCCTGCGCGCCCGGCGCAGGCGCGCGACCCGCCTGGCCGTGGGCGTCGCGGCGGCGGTCTGCGTGATCGGGGGCGGCGGCGTCGTGCTCCTGCAGCAGGCGCGTCCGGCGCCGCCGATCGTGCTCACCCCGCCGGCGGCCACCGCCCTTCCGCTGCCCGCCAAGGGGGTCGCGCCGGTCGAGCAGTTCTACCGGCCGATGTGCCGCACCGACGGCCCGGCGTGCCCGTGGCGGCTGGTGACCCGGGACGGCGCCACGTACGAGCTGACCGACGGGCCGCGGAACGGGCCGGTCGAGGCGACGGCCGACGGGCGCCGGATCGCCTACTACAGCCCCGGCAGGCGCGCGATCGTCGTCCGGGACCTGGCCGGCGGCCAGCTGTGGACGTCACCGCTGCGGCAGGACGACCAGGACTTCGCCGCCGAGTACGCGCTGCGGCTCTCCCCCGGCGGCCTGCGGTTCGTGGTGTCGGCGACGGGCGCGCCCCGGCTCGTGGACGTGCTGGGCGGCACGTCGGCCTCCCTGCCGAAGGGCTCGTGGCCGGTGAGCGTGGCCGACGGGACGGGCCCGGTCGTGCTGGCCAGGGCCAAGGGGGACACCACGGCGTTGTGGGTGCTCGGCCGCGACCCGGTGACGGTCCCGGAGCACACCTACGACTTCAGCGCCCTGGCCCCGGACGGGCGCACGATCGCCCGCGTCGGCACGACCCTCGACCGGAACCGCGAGCCCATGGTGCAGCGTGACGGCACGATCGTCGTCTTCGACGTCAAGGGAGGCGCGGAGCGCCGGGTCAGGCCGTCCGGGCTCGCCGAGGGGCTGCGGCCGGCCAAGCTGGGCGGCTGGACGTCCTCCCGGGAGGTGACGTTGCTGGCCTATCCGGACGACGCCCCCCGCGCCGTCGCCGTGGTCTATGCGGTGGACGTGACCTCGGGGCGCGCCATCGAGCTGTTCGCGCTGCGGGGGGACGGCCAGACGTCCGTGCCCGGGCTGGTCCGCTAGCCGGCGGGGGTCAGGGGGCCGCGCCGTAGACGGGCTCGGGGGCGGGCGCGGCCTCCAGGAGCGTGGCGACGGCCTCGCCCACCTCCTCCGGCGACCAGCGGCCGCCCCGGTCCGCGGCGGGGCCGTGCCGCCAGCCGGTGGCCAGCGCGATCGTGCCGCCCTCGACCTCGAAGACCCGGCCCGTCACGTGCGCGGAGGCCGCCGAGCCGAGCCAGACCACGAGCGGGGCGACGTTCGCCGGGTCCATGGGATCGAACCCGGCCTGCGGCCTGGCCATGGTCGCCGCGAACACCTCCTCGGTCATCCGGGTGCGGGCGGCCGGCGCGATGGCGTTGACGGTGACGCCGTAGCGGGCCAGCTCGGCGGCGGCGACCTGGGTGAGCGCGGCGATCCCGGCCTTGGCCGCCGAATAGCCGGCCTGGCCGACGCTGCCCAGCAGGCCCGCGCCCGAGGAGGTGTTGACCACCCTGCCGGACACCTCCTCGCCCGCCTTCGACCGCTCCCGCCAGTACGCGGCCGCGTGCCGCAGCGGCAGGAAGTGGCCTTTGAGGTGCACGCGGACGACGTCGTCCCAGTCCTGCTCGGTCATCGAGACCAGCATGCGGTCGCGCAGGAAGCCGGCGTTGTTGACCAGGACATCCAGCCGGCCGTACGCGCTGACGGCGGTCTTCACCAGGCGGGCGGCGCCGGCCCAGTCGGACACGTCGTCGCAGTTGGCCACCGCCCGGCCGCCGAGGGCCTCGATCTCGGCGACGACCTCGTGGGCCGGGCCGGACGACGCGCCGCCGCCGTCGCGGGCGGTGCCGAGGTCGTTCACCACGACGCGGGCGCCCTGCCGGGCGAACTCCAGGGCGTGCTGCCTGCCGATGCCGCGTCCGGCGCCTGTCACGATCACCACGCGGCCAGCGCAAATGCCCACAAGACCTCCCAAGGGGATCATGCACAGATATCAAGAAATATCGTCAGAAGCTAGGTGTTGCCAGGCGGGGATCTCGCCGCCGCCGTCCACCCGCACCTCGGCGCCGGTCACGTAGCCGGGGGCGGCCAGCCACAGGCAGGCCGCGGCCACGTCGGCGGGCGTGGCCGGGCGGCCCGCGGGGATGGCGGCATCCGCCCGGCCCTGGCCGGTGTACCGCTCGGCCGCCGTGGTGTCGGCCAGGCCGACCACGACCGAGTTGACCCTGACCTCGGGGGCCCATTCGGCGGCCAGGCAGCGGGCCAGGTGGTGCAGGCCCGCCTTGGCGGCGCCGTACGCGGCGGTGCCGGGCGAGGGACGGGCGCCGCTGACGCTGCCGATCATCACGATCGCCCCGCGGGCGGCGGCCAGCAGCGGGTGGGCCCGCTGGGAGACCAGCAAGGGGGCGGTCAGGTTGAGCTCGATGACGCGGGCGTGCAGGCGCGGCGAGGTGCCCGACACGGGGGCGGGCGGCGAGCCGCCGGCGTTGTTGACCAGCACGTCCAGGCGGTCGAACCCGGCGACCAGCCGTTCGACGTCCGCCGGGACGCGCACGTCGGCCTGGACGAAGCGCAGGCCGTCCAGGGGGCCGGGGTCCTTCCTGGCGCAGACCGTCACGTCGGCGCCGGCCGCGCGGAAGGCCCTGGCGATGCCCGCGCCGATGCCCTGGGTGCCGCCCGTCACCAGCACGGACCTGCCCGTGTAGTCGTAAGTGACCGTCACGGGTGCTACCGTACCAAGCAAGCGTTAGGTGCGACCAGGGAGCGCGATGGGGATCACACTGCGGGACGGGCCGGTCGCCGAGGTCGTGGTGGACGTGCCGCCGGTGAACGCGTTGACCGTCCAGGGCTGGGCCGACCTGGCGGCGGCGGTGCGCGCGGCCGGGCGTGACCCGGCGACCAGGGTGGTGGTGCTGCGGGCCGAGGGCCGCGGGTTCAACGCCGGCGTGGACATCAAGGAGATGCAGGCCGATCCCGGGCACACGGCGCTCGTCGGCGCGAACCGGCAGTGTTTCGAGGCGTTCGCGGCCGTCTACGAGTGCGAGGTGCCGGTGCTCGCCGCCGTGCACGGACACTGCCTGGGCGGCGGCGTCGGCCTGGCCGGCAACGCGGACGTGGTGGTGGCCAGCGAGGACGCCTACTTCGGGCTGCCCGAGGTGGACCGCGGCGCGCTCGGGGCGGCCACGCACCTGGCCCGGCTGGTGCCCCAGCACCTCATGCGGGCCATGGTCTACACGTGCCGGAGCGTCACGGCGGCCGAGCTGCACGCGTTCGGGTCGGTGCTGGAGGTGGTGCCGCGCGACAAGCTGCGCGCGGCGGCGATGGAGGTGGCCGGGCAGATCGCGGCCAAGGACCCGTACGTCATCCGCCGCGCCAAGGAGTCGCTGAACGGCATCGACCCGGTGGACGTGCGGCGCAGCTACCGCTTCGAGCAGGGCTTCACCTTCGAGCTGAACCTCATGGGCATGGGCGACGAGCACAGGGAGCGGTTCCGATGAGCAAGGTGATGTCCGTCGAGGAGGTCGCGGCCTCGGTGGAGAGCGGGATGACGGTCGGGATCGGCGGCTGGGGCTCGCGGCGCAAGCCCATGGCCCTGGTGGGTGGCCTGTTGCGGACGTCCGTCCGGGATCTGACGGTCGTCTCCTACGGCGGCCCGGACGTCGGCTTGTTGTGCGCGGCGGGCAAGGTGCGCCGGGTCGTGGCGCCGTTCGTCACGCTCGACTCCATCCCCCTCGAACCGCACTTCCGGGCGGCCAGGCAGGCCGGCACGGTCGAGTTCACCGAGTACGACGAGGGCATGTTCATGTTCGGGCTGCTGGCGGCGGCGCACCGGCTGCCGTTCCTGCCGACGCGGGCGGGGCTGGGGTCCGGCGTGCTGCGGGTGAACCCGGAGCTGCGGACCGTGCGCTCGCCGTACGGGGACGGGGAGGAACTGGTCGCGGTGCCCGCCCTGACCATGGACGTGGCGCTGGTGCACCTGAACCGGGCCGACGCCCGCGGGAACGCCCAGTATCTGGGCCCTGACCCGTACTTCGACGACCTGTACGCCAAGGCGGCCGGGCGCTGCTACGTGTCCTGCGAGCGGCTGGTGGACACCGCCGACCTGCTGAAGGAGGGGCCGGTGCAGTCGTTGCTGATCAGCCGGTCGATGGTGACCGGCGTGGTCGAGGCGCCCGGCGGGGCCGGGTTCACCTCGTGCGAGCCGGACTACGGGCGCGACGAGGAACGGCAGCGGCGGTACGTGGAGGGCGGCGTCGATGAGTGGAAGTGAGACGAGCAGGGCTGACGTGTGCGTGGTGGCCTGCGCGGAGGCGTTCAGGGGCGACGGGGAGATCCTGGCGGCCGGGATCGGCGGGGCCATCACGGTGCTGGCCGCGCGGCTGGCCCGGCTGACGTTCGAGCCCGATCTGCTCACCTCCGACGGCGTCTGCCTGCTCACCGGCGACGTGCCCGCGCTGGGGGCGGCGCCCGGGGTGGTGGAGGGGTGGCTGCCGTTCCGGGAGCACCTGTGGCTGGTGCTGAACGGCCGCCGGCACGTGATGCTCGGCGCGAGCCAGATCGACCGGCACGGGAACAGCAACATCTCCTGCATCGGCGACTGGGCCCGTCCCAAGGCGCAGCTCCTCGGGGTGCGCGGGGCGCCGGGGAACACGCGGTGCGACCCGACGAGCTACTGGATCCCGCGGCACTCGCGGCGGGTGTTCGTGCCCGAGGTGGACATGGTGAGCGGGCTGGGCACCGACCGGGGGGCGTACGAGCTGCGGCGGGTGGTGACGGACCTGGCGGTGCTCGACTTCGGCACGCCCGACGGCTCGATGCGCCTGGTGTCCACGCATCCGGGGGTGAGCGTGGCCGACGTGCTGGCCGCCACCGGCTTCGACCTGGTCGTCCCGCCGGAGGTGCCCACGACGCGGGAGCCGGACGCCGGGGAGCTGGCCGTCCTGGACCGGCTGGACCCCGGCCGGGCGCGCGACCGCGAGGTGGCCCGGTGAGGACGGCGCTGACCGAGCTCACCGGCTGCCGCCATCCCGTCGTCCAGACCGGCATGGGGTACGTCGCGGGCGCCCGGCTGGCCGCGGCCGTCTCGGCGGCGGGCGGGCTGGGCGTGATCGGCGCCGCCACCATGTCGGTGCCCGAGATGACGGCAGCGGTCAGGCGGGTCAAGGAGCGGACCGACGCCCCCTTCGGGGTGAACATCCGCTCCGACGCCGACGACGCGGCCGAGCGGGTGGCGGTGATGATCAGGGAGGGCGTGCGGGTGGCGTCGTTCGCCCAGGCGCCCCGGCGCGAGCTGATCGCCCGGCTCAAGGACGCGGGGGTCGTCACCATCCCGTCGGTGGGGGCGCGCAGGCACGCCGAGAAGGTGGCCGCGTGGGGTGTGGACGCGGTGATCGTGCAGGGCGGCGAGGGCGGCGGGCACACCGGCCCGCTGGCCACCACGCTGCTGCTGCCGCAGGTCGTGGACGCGGTGGACATCCCGGTGATCGCGGCGGGCGGCTTCTTCGACGGCCGGGGCCTGGTCGCCGCGCTGGCCTACGGCGCGTGCGGGATCGCCATGGGCACCCGGTTCCTGCTGACCCGCGAGTCCCCGGTGCCCGGCGCGGTCAAGGACGTCTACCTGGCCGCCCGCGAGACCGTCGTGACGACCAGGGTGGACGGCGTGCCGCACCGCGTGCTCAGCACCCCGTTCGTGGCCTCGCTGGAACGGTCGCGGCTGCTGCGCGCGGTGCTGAACGGCGCCCGGTTCCGGCGGCTGTCCGGCCTGTCGTGGGGCGCGCTGGTCCGCGAGGGACGGCGGATGCGTCGCGGCCGGGAGCTGACCTGGGCGCAGGTGCTCCAGGCGGCCAACACGCCGGTGCTGCTGCGCGCGGCGATGGTGGACGGCCGGGCCGATCTCGGGGTGATGGCCTCGGGTCAGGTGGTGGGCGTGATCGAGGACCTGCCGTCGTGCGCCGAGCTGATCGGCCGGGTGATGGCCGAGGCCGAGGAGGCACGCAAACGCCTGGCCTGACCCATGCGGCGCCCGACCCGCGACGCCTGACCCACGCGACGCGTGACCCGCACGACACCTGGCTCGCGCGGAGCCTGGCTCACAGGACGGTGATGCCGCGGGCCAGCAGGATGGCGTTGGCCTGGGTCTGGTTGATGATCGCGCCGGCGAAGGCGCGCAGCTTGGCGTCGTCGGGCTGCCCGAGGTCGGCGCCGCGCAGGTCGGCCTTGGCGAACGTGGTGTTGAGCAGCCGCGTGCCGATGAGCCGGCAGTCGCTGAAGGTGGCCTCGGTGAAGTCGCAGCCCGACAGGTCGGCGTCGTCGAAGCGCACGCCCTCGATGAACTCGCCGCGCAGCGAGCAGCCGCCGAGGTTGGCCAGCGTCAGGTTGCACCGCGCGACCTTGAAGCCGGTGCCGCGCGAGGCCGTGAGCGCGGCGCCGATCATGCGGCAGCCCTGGAAGGAGGCGTCGGTGAGCAGGGCGCCGCCGAACTGGGCCGAGGACAGGTCGACGTCGGTGAACGTGGCGTCGATCAGGTCGGCGTCGTTGAACCTCGGGCGCATGCCGCCGCCGCCCGCGAAGACCGCGCCGTCGAGGTCGGCCTTGCGCAGGTCGGCGCCGTCGAGCACGCAGGACTCGAAGCGGGCGCCGGCCAGCGCGGCTCCGGACAGGTCGACCTCGGTCAGGTCGCAGCCGCGGAAGACGTGCGGCCCGTCGTCGTGGAGGGCGGGGCGGCTGTGGGAGAGGTCTTCGCCGTCGAGGATCACGGTGTCACAGCGTACCGGTGAGCACCTCCGCCGCCGCCTGGCCGCAGACCCGCG
>NZ_JBSFGJ010000315.1:0-11097 GCF_053596515.1 Nonomuraea sp. NPDC001684 | reverse complement strand
GCCCTCCTGCCGGGGCGGCGGCCTCAGGATGTCGCGCCGGGCGTGATCAGCCCGGTCTCGTACGCCAGCACCACGGCCTGCACCCGGTCGCGCAGCCCCAGCTTGGTCAGCACGTTGCCCACGTGCGTCTTGACCGTCGTCTCGCTCACCACGAGCTTGGCCGCGATCTCCGCGTTGGACATGCCCTTGGCGATCAGCCGCAGCACCTCCAGCTCCCGCTCGGTCAGCCGGTCGAGGCGGGCCGGCGTGGCCTGCTCGTAGGCCGAGGGCAGCCGCTTGGAGAACCGGTCGAGCAGCCGCCTGGTCACGCTCGGCGCCACGATCGCGTCGCCCGCCGCCACCACCCGGATCGCCTGCACCAGCTCGTCGGGCGGCACGTCCTTGAGCAGGAAGCCCGACGCCCCCGACCGCAGCGCCTCCACGATGTACTCGTCGAGGTCGAACGTGGTCAGCACCAGCACCTTCGGCACGTGCGCCGTGGGCGCGGCCTCCCGCACGATGCGGCGGGTCGCCTCGATGCCGTCGACGCCCGGCATGCGGATGTCCATGAGCACCACGTCGGGCAGCAACGCCCTGGTCTGCTCCATCGCGTCCTTGCCGTCGCCGGCCTGGCCGACCACCGTGATGTCGGACTCGGCCTCCAAGATCAGGCGAAATCCCGTGCGCAGCAGCGGCTGGTCGTCCACCAGCAGCACTCTGATCGTCATTGGCCGTCCTTCAACGGGAACCTCGCCCGCACCTCGAAACCGCCCCCCGGTCGCGGACCGATGTTCAGAATTCCACCATAGAGTGCGACCCGCTCGCGAATGCCGACCAGGCCGTGGCCCGTCCGGTCGGCCGCAGGCGCGGCGCCCCTGCCGTCGTCCTCGACGCGTACGTCAAGGCCCGAGGGGGCGTGCGAGACGGTGACCACCGCCTCGGCCCCGGCCCCCGCGTGCCGCAGGCTGTTCGTCAGCCCCTCCTGGACCAGCCGGTAGGCGGCCAGGTCGACCCCCGCGGGCAGCGGCCGCGGCTCGCCCTCCACGCGCAGCCGCGTGGGCAGCCCCGCCTCGCGCATCTGCTCCACCAGCCCCGGCAGGTCGCCCACGCCCGGCTGCGGCCCCAGCTCGGCCCGCGCGTCGGTACGCAGCACGCCCACGATGTTGCGCATCTCGGACATGGCCAGGCGCCCGGTGTTCTCGATCGCCGACAGCGCCTCCCGCGCCAGGTCGGGATCGGCGGCCAGCACCCGCCGCGCCGCGGCCGCCTGCACCGTCATCACGCTCACGTGGTGGGCCACCACGTCGTGCAGCTCACGGGCGATGCGCGAGCGCTCCTCGGCCCGCGCGGCCCGCGTGTCGGCCGCGTGGGCCCGCTCCAGCCGGGCCGCCCGGTCGCGCAGCTCCTCCAGGTACGCCCGCCGCAGCCGCAGGCTCCTGCCTGCCCCCCAGACCGCCAGCAGCACCAGGACCGCCACCACGTGCCCGCTCGCGCCCGGCGGCGTGACCGGCCCGGCGACAGCCCCCACCGCGTACGTCAGCAGCGAGACCAGCAGCCCGCCCAGCGCCACCGCCAGCCCCCGGTTGGAGGCCACCGAGTACACCAGCACCAGGCCGGACACCCCCGACGCGCCGGTGCCGTAACCCAGCGCGGTCAGCGCCGTCTCGGGGATCAGGCCGGCGCACAGCGCCGCCAGCGGCCAGCGCCTGCGCACCGCGATGGGCGCGGCGGCCAGCACCAGCAGCGCCGCCCCGAGCCCGTCGGACGCGCGCATGCTCACCGTCGTCAGCTCCGCCGGCTCCAGGCGCTCGGGCCCGTAGAGGAGGAAGAGCGTCACCGAGGCCGCGGCCACCACCACGGCCAGGACCGTGTCGTGGAACAGGGGTCGGTCGATCCGCACCGCTTCACTGTAGGCCCAGGTGAGAGCCTTGAACTCCTCCCTTCGGAGGATAAGGTGCGGCCTGCGGGAGGGCTACGGGCCCAGGGCTACAGCTCGTCGGTGGCCGCCCGCCGGTTGCTGCGCACCGTGTCGCCGGGCTGGCGGTCGGGCACCGGCGGCGGGGTGCCGCCGAACTCCGGGCACAGCGCCTGATGGTCGCACCAGTCGCACAGCCGGCTGCGGCGCGCCCGCCACTCGCCGGTCTCCAGCGCCCGCTCGATCGCCGTCCACAGCGCCATCACCTTGCGCTCGGTGGCCAGCAGGTCGGCCTCGTCGGGGGCGTAACGCAGCACCTCGCCGCGCCCGCCCAGGTAGACCAGCTGCAGCAGCCGGGGCACCTGCCCGCGCAGCCGCCACAGCACCAGCGCGTAAAACTTCATCTGGAACAGCGCCTTGGCCTCGAAGTCGGGGCCGGGCGCGCTGCCCGTCTTGTAGTCGACCACCCGGACCTCGCCGGTGGGCGCCACGTCGAGCCGGTCGACGTAGCCCCGCAGCATCAGGCCGCCGTCGAGCACCGCCTGCACGTAGAGCTCGCGCTCGGCGGGCTCCAGCCGGGTCGGGTCCTCCAGCGTGAAGTAGCGCTCCAGCATCGCCCGCGCCTGCGCCAGCCACTCGGCCTGCTCGGCGTCGTCGGCGAACATCCGCGCGTACTGCTCGTCCTCCTGCAGCAGGCGCTGCCACTGGGGCTCCAGCAGCTCCAGGGCCGCCTGGACCGACCGGCGCGGCGCCGGCAGGTCGTAGAGCCGCTCCAGGACGGCATGCACCACGGTGCCGCGCACGGCCGCGGGGGAGGGTTTCTCGGGCAGCTGGTCGATGACCCGGAACCGGTAGAGCAGGGGACAGGTCATGAAATCGCCTGCCCGGGACGGGGAGAGAGCTCCGATGATCACCGGTTCGGTCAACGTCATGCACCGCACTCTAGGTCAAGAGCCCGACAGAATAACCCTCGCCGGGACGAGGATCACGTGATCCGGCGCGTAGCATCGAGGCAGCAACAGCACGTAATGGACGTACGAGGAGTGCGGTGAGCGAGCAGAGCCCGCGTCAGGAGTTCCCCGGCCTTCGGATGGGGCGGCCCTTCGGCATCCCGGTGTACGTCTCCTGGACGTGGTTCATCGTCGCTGCCTTCATCACCGTCATGTTCGGCCCCCGCATGCGCGACATGCTGCCCGAGCTGGACAGCACCGTCGCCTACGCGGTGGCCTTCGTCTTCGCCGTGCTGCTCTACGTCTCGGTGCTGCTGCACGAGCTGGCCCACAGCGTGCTGGCCAAGATGTTCGGCCTGCCGGTGCGCCGGATCACCCTCTACTTCCTCGGCGGCGTGTCGGAGATCGAGAAGGAGCCGCCGACGCCGGGCAAGGAGTTCCTGGTCGCCGCCGCCGGGCCGGCCCTGTCGCTGGGCCTGGCCGGGCTCGGCCTGCTCGCCGACACGTACGTGATCAACGACGGCGGCATCGCCGAGGTGCTCATCTGGCAGCTGTGGGTGGCCAACCTCATCGTCGGCGTGTTCAACCTGCTGCCCGGCCTGCCGCTCGACGGCGGCCGGATGCTGCGCGCGGGCGTGTGGAAGCTGACCAGGAACCCCGGCTCCGGCACGGTCGTGGCCGCCTGGGGCGGGCGCGTGCTGGCCGTGCTGCTGGTCGTCCTGCCGTTCGCGACGTCGATGACGAGCGGGCAGGAGTTCGACCCGGTCGAGCTGCTGTGGCCGGTGGTGCTGGCCTCCTTCATCTGGATGGGCGCCACCCAGTCGCTGCGCGTGGCGCGCATCCGCGCCCGCATCCCGCAGGTCAACGCGCGCGCGCTGGCCCGCAGGGCGATCCCGGTGGCGGCCGAGACGCCGCTGGCCGAGGCGCTGCGGCAGGCCGCCGAGCAGCGGGCGGGCGCCCTGGTGGTGGTCGACCACGACGGACGGCCGGTCGCCATCGTCAACGAGGCCGCCGTCCAGGCCACCCCCGAGCATCGGCGCCCCTGGGTCGACGTGGGCTCGCTGGCCAAGGCGCTCGAACCGACCATGGTGCTGGCCGCCGACCTGACCGGCGAGCCGCTCATCGACGCCATGCGCTCGGCCCCCGCGGGTGAGTACCTGCTGGTGGAGCACGGCGGCGACATCTACGGCGTGCTCGCCACCGCCGACGTCAACCGCGTCTTCACCGGGGTCTGACATGCCCGGCGCGTTTGCGGCTAAGGTCTTGTCCGGCCACTTCCCGTAGCCCGGCGATTTCGATGCCAGGACGGCAGGCCGATAGTCTTCTGTTTGGCCGAACTTGCACAGTTGACGGGTTGGTCGTGGTCCACCGGTTCACCGAATCGAGACGCCTGGGCCGCGACACGGCGTCGTCGTCTGGGTATGCGTATGGCTGGTGGCCGGCACGGCAGTGCGGGTGCCGTAATACCGCCGGCTTCCGGGAGGAGAGTTGAGTGACCGAGCGCAGCGAGGGCACCGATGAGCGCAGCACGGTCGTCATGAGGGAGGGCGCATGAGCGGCCAGGGCTTCGGAGTGGTGCGTCCCCTTCCCGGCGACGGGCTGGTCGCCTACATCGGCGGCCTGCTGCTGGTGTGCGACGCGGGCGAGGCGGCCGCCGACGGCCTGATCGAGGCGCTGCGCGAGACGGCGGCCTCCGGCGGCGACGGCCGGGCGCTGGCCCGCCGCGCGGCGCAGGTGCTGGCCGCCAACATGGCGGGCGACCCGGCCACGTGCGCGGTCGCCGGTCCCGTCGGCGGCGGCGTGGCCGTCCTGGTCAGCGGCTCGGCCTCGGCCTCGGTCAGCACCTCCGGCGGCGAGACGCGCCTGGCCGGCAGCGACTCCCTCACCTGGGCCGACCGGCTGATCAGCGGCCCGGTCGAGCGCGTCGAGCTCACCCTGCCCGGCGCCGGCAGCGCGCATCCCGCGGTCGGCTTCGAGGGCGGCGTCGTCCACGGCGGCGGCCTGATCGGCGACCTCACCGACCAGCCGTCGCACGTCCGTCCCCAGGGGCAGGCGGCCGATCGGTCCAGGCCGCTCACCAGTGAGATGCCCAACACGGCCCTGCACATGGAGCCCGACCTGGCCCCGCCGCCCGAGCGGCCGGTGGAGCGGCCCGTCGAGCGGCCTCCCTATCCGCTGGCCGACCAGCCGCCGATCGTCCAGGGTCCGCCCTCGGGCGCTCAGGCCGGCGTCCCGCACCCTGGCCCCCAGCCCGGTCCTCACTCCGGTCCTCACTCCGGCCCGCCGTCGCTGGACCAGCCGCCGTTCGGGCACGAGCAGCCGCCCTTCGGCCAGGAGCAGGCCCCGTTCGGGCACGAGCAGCCGCCCTACCTTCCGCCCCAGGACCAGCCTCCCTTCCTGCCCGTGCAGGAGCAGCCCCAGCCCGAGCCCCAGCAGCAGTTCCCGTCCTACGACGAGCTGCCGCCGTCCGGCAACGGCATGGCCGACCAGCCGCAGCACATGGGTCCGCCCGATCACTTCGACCAGCCGGCCCCGCCCGTGCTCGGCCCGCCGGAGCACTTCGACCACCCGGGGCCGCCGCCGCAGGAGCAGCAGCAGGGCGACCACGGCGACCGCCCGCTGGTCTACGGGGTCGACTGCAAGAACGACCACTTCAACGACCCGAGGGTGCCCTACTGCGCCGTCTGCGGCATCGCCCTGGTGCAGCGGACGCTGGTGCCGTACAAGGGGCCGCGGCCCTCGCTCGGGGTGCTCATCCTCGACGACGGCACGGCGCTGCCGCTGGAGAGCGACTACCTGCTGGGCCGTGACCCCGAGCGCGCGCCCGAGGTGGCGGGCGGCTCGGCCCGGCCGGCCAAGGTCACCAGCCCCGACGGCTCGGTCTCGCGCCGCCACCTGCGGGTGGCCCTCGACGGCTGGGACGTCAACCTGGTCGACCTGGGCTCGGTCAACGGCACCCAGATCCAGCCGCCCGGCGACCCCAACTTCTACGATATCCCGCCCAACGAGCCGGTCACCATCGCGCCCGGCACGACGGTCCGCGTGGGCGTCTCCCGCACGCTCCGCTTCGAGGCCCACCGGGGCTGATCCCGGCACCTGTCCGCCCGCACCTCTTTCCCGGAGGTGCGGGCGTTCGTGTTTCCGGAAACCCTTCAGGAAATGCGTCAGGAATGTCCGGTGGTAAATGGCTGAATGGGAATTGCCGGGGCTGGGGGAGGGGGTGAGTAAGGGTATTTCGTGGGCAATGGGCGATATTTCGGGAGAAGTTAGGACCGGGTTCGCGGCCCTTTCTGAATGAGGGATCCGGACCGTCCCAAAGGGCGGCCGTGCCCATGGGACAGCCGTTCCGAGGGGGCGGAAGTTCGGGGGGTGCAGCCGTTTCGAGGGCGGGCGTTCCGAAGGTGCAGCCCGTCCCGAAGAGGTGGCGGGGCCGAAGGTGCAGCCGTTCCGAGAGCGTGGGTGTCCCGGACGTGCAGCCCGCCCCGAAGGGCGGCAGGCCCGAAGGTGCAGGTGTTTCGAGGGGGGTGGGGGTTCGGAAGGGGCGGCCCATGCCCGGAGGGGCGGGCGGTCCGGGAGGGCAGCTGGGGCTGGGGGTCAGGTGGGGCGGAAGGTGCGTACGCCGCGCAGCAGGCGCACGGCCGCCTCCAGGCCGCGGGCCCCCTCCACCGCGCGTCCCGCCGCCGTCGCGTACCGGCTCAGCAGGTGTTCGTCCCCCTCCTGGAACCCCCGTCCCGCCACCCACACGAACGTGTGGTCGCGGACCTGCGCCGGCACCGGCACGGCCAGGAACCCCGGCTCGCCCATCGTCTCGTCCCGCGCCAGCCGGAGCGACCCCTCCGCGGTGGCCAGCTCCTTCAGCACCCCGGACCCCGACAACCAGCGCCGCACCCGCAGCGGGTCTCCCGGCGGCGCGTGGACGTGCAGCGGACGGGCGTCCCGCCGCAGTGCGTCCACGTGCACGAACCCCGCGTACGCGGTGCCCGCCACGGCCGCCGCGGCGCGCGCGAGCCGATCGATCACGTCGGCGACCTCCAGGCAGGAGAACGCGGTGATGAGTTCACGCATGGCGATATCGACACGGTTGTTTGGCATCGCGGTGATTCCCTCGGGTGGAGGGGGGAAGAGATCGCGCGGCCCGATCACGCGAAACTCCGAACGGTGCCCCGGAGTATCACCCTCGACGCGGCTCTTGACTACCCCTCAACAGGAAATTGCGATTTTTCCGCATTTCGCAGGCAGAGCCGGTAGAGCCGTTCACGACGAGCGCAGCCGCACCCACTCCACGTCGTCCGCCCGCGTGCCGTCCGGCTTCGGGAACAGCTCCCGGTGCAGGCTCTCCCTGCTGAAACCGGCACGTTCCAGCACCGCGTGCGAGGCCGCGTTCACCACGTCGGTGCCCGCCACCACCCGGTGCAGGGCCGTGCGCGCGAACGCCCAGTCGACCAGCAGCCGCACCGCGCGGGTCATGAACCCCCTGCCGCGGAAGTCCGGCACCAGCGAGTAGCCGATCATGGCCTGCCCGAGCACGGGGACGACCTGCATGAGCTGGAGGTGCCCGGCGAACGCGCCGGTGGCGGCGTCCCGGACCGCCAGTTCGATCCGCTGCCCGGTGACCCACCAGTAGCCGGTGCAGCGGCAGCGCTGCTCGTCCTCCTCCAGGGAGGCGGGCGGGGTCAGGGAGTAGGCGGTCACGCTCGGGTCGCACATCATCCGGTGGTACTCCGGGGCGTCCTCCACCGAGAGCGGCACGAGCCGCACCACGCCGTCGGTCAGCTCGCCGCCGTCGAAGAAGGGCAGGTACGGCTCCTCGGCCGCGGCCGGCTCCCCGGCGATCCGGGCGAAGGACACCAGGTCGGCCCACCGCCCGTCGCGCAGCCGCTTGGCCTTGCGCCGCCGGCCCTCCTCGCGGAACCCGGCCCTGAGCGCCACCCTGAGGCTGGCCACGTTCTCCACCTCGGCCTGCAGCTCCACCCGGTGCACACCCTGGTCGGTGAGCCAGTCGGACACCGCCCTGGCGGCCCGGGCGGCCACGCCCCTGCCGCGCGCCCACGGCGCCACCACGTAACCGATCTCGGCCGTGCCCCAGCGGTCGGGCGGGCGGACCCCGATCGCGCCGGCGTAGCGGCCGTCCTCGGTGACGGCCCACTCCGCGCCGCCCGACGCCCACTTGTCCTCGGCGAACTTCAGGTAGGCGCGGGCGTCCTCGACCCGGTACGGCGACGGCAGCAGCGGCAGATGCCGGGCGGTGACGGGATCGTCCATCATGCGCGCGATCGCCTCGGCGTCGGGGTCGGCGGGCATTCGCAGGATGAGGGGACCGGTGGAGATCACGTCGCGCGGGAGCATCCCCCATAGATACCGTGCGTCCGGAGGCGTGAGAAACCCATATAACCTTGCCGACATGGGTTTCCGCAGGCATGGGCCGTTCCAGGCAGGGGATCAGGTGCAGCTCACCGACCCCAAGAACAAGCGCCACACGATCACGCTCAAGCAGGACGGCGTCTTCCACACGCACAAGGGCGCCATCCCGCACAGCGAGCTGATCGGGCAGCCTGAAGGCTCCGTCGTGCGGTCCTCCGGCGGCACCGCCTACCTCGCCTTCCGCCACCTGCTCCAGGACTACACGCTCGCGATGCCGCGCGGCGCGGCCGTCATCTACCCCAAGGACGCCTCGATGATCGTCGGCATGGCCGACGTCTTCCCCGGCGCCCGGGTGATCGAGGCCGGGGTCGGCTCCGGCGCCCTGACCTGCTTCCTGCTGCGCGCCGTCGGCCCCGAGGGCCACGTCACCTCCTACGAGCGACGCGAGGAGTTCTCCGAGGTGGCCCGCAAGAACGTGGAGAAGTTCTTCGGCGACCCGATGGAGGACAACTGGCGCCTGGTCGTCGGCGACCTGGTCTCCTCGATCGACGAGGCCGACGTCGACCGCGTCATCCTCGACATGCTGGCCCCCTGGGAGTGCGTCGACGCCGCCGCCAAGGCCCTCACGCCGGGCGGCGTCATCTGCTGCTATGTCGCCACCACCACCCAGATGTCCAAGACCGTGGAGGCCATTCGCGATCACGGGTGTTTCACCGAGCCTCATGCGTGGGAGACCCTGGTTCGCGACTGGCATGTCGAAGGGCTCGCGGTTCGTCCCGATCATCGGATGATCGGCCACACCGGCTTCCTCGTCAGCGCCCGCCGCATGGCAGACGGAGTGACGCCGCCGCCGCGACGCCGCCGACCGAAGGGAACCACCGAGGAACTATGACAATTTGGCCACGAGGGTGCGTTGGTGCGTGACACGGGAACAGATCGCCGTGTTCATATGCTGGGAGTATTAAACGCACCATTGGGGATTATTCACCGAATACTGCATGTCACTCGACGAACACTGCCCGGCCAGGTTACGGAGGGGCCCGAGATAGGTAAGGTCCTTAGTAGTCGCCCTCGACTGGGAAGGAGGTGACGGGGCGTGGCAGCTCGCGATGATGCTGAGGCTCGAGCCGCGCAGCGCGAACGGGAGGTCGCTGATCTTTCAACACAGGTCTCCTTCCTCCAGGAGGAGATCACCGCGCTGAGGCGGAAGCTGGCCGAGTCACCCCGTCAGGCCAGAGTCCTCGAAGAACGTCTCCATGAGGCACAGGCGAATCTCGCGGCCGTGACAGGCCAGAACGAGCGCCTGGTGGCCACACTCAAGGAGGCCCGGGACCAGATCGTCGCTCTCAAGGAGGAGGTCGACCGGCTGGCGCAGCCGCCGTCCGGCTTCGGCACCTTCCTTGAAGCCCGAGAAGACGGCACGATCGAGGTGTTCACCGGAGGGCGCAAGCTCCGGGTGAACGTCAGCCCCGCCGTCGACGTCGACTCGCTGAGGCGTGGCCAGGAGGTCATGCTCAACGAAGCACTCAACGTGGTCGAGGCGCTCGGCTACGAAGAGGTCGGCGAGATCGTCATGCTCAAGGAACTGCTGGACGAGGGCAGGCGGGCCCTGGTCATCTCGCACGCCGACGAGGAGCGCGTCGTGCGACTGGCCGACTCGCTGGTCGGCCAGCCCATCAGGGCCGGTGACTCGCTCCTGCTCGAACCCCGCTCCGGCTACGTCTACGAGCGCATACCCAAGTCCGAAGTCGAAGAGCTCGTGCTCGAGGAGGTCCCCGACATCTCCTACGAGGAGATCGGCGGGCTCATGCGGCAGATCGAGCAGATCAGGGACGCCATCGAGCTGCCCTACCTGCACGCCGACCTGTTCCGCGAGCACAAGCTCCGTCCCCCGAAGGGCGTGCTGCTCTACGGCCCGCCCGGCTGCGGCAAGACGCTCATCGCCAAGGCGGTCGCCAACTCCCTGGCCAAGCAGGTCGCGGAGAAGACCGGCCAGTCCGGCAAGAGCTTCTTCCTCAACATCAAGGGCCCGGAGCTGCTCAACAAGTACGTCGGCGAGACCGAGCGGCACATCCGCCTGGTCTTCCAGCGGGCCCGTGAGAAGGCCTCCGAGGGCACCCCGGTGATCGTGTTCTTCGACGAGATGGACTCGATCTTCCGCACCCGAGGCTCCGGCGTCTCGTCCGACGTGGAGAACACCATCGTCCCTCAGCTGCTGTCTGAGATCGACGGCGTCGAGGGCCTGGAGAACGTCATCGTGATCGGCGCCTCCAACCGCGAGGACATGATCGACCCCGCGATCCTGCGGCCGGGCCGCCTGGACGTGAAGATCAAGATCGAGCGGCCCGACGCCGAGGCGGCCAAGGACATCTTCTCCAAGTACCTGCTGGCCGAGCTTCCCCTGCACCCCGACGATCTGTCCGAGCACGGCGACTCTCGCGAGGCGACCATCCACGGCATGATCCAGAGTGTGGTGGAGCGCATGTACACCGAGAGTGAGGAGAACCGCTTCCTCGAGGTGACCTACGCCAACGGTGACAAGGAAGTCCTCTACTTCAAGGACTTCAACTCCGGCGCGATGATCCAGAACATCGTCGACCGGGGCAAGAAGATGGCCATCAAGCAGTTCCTGGAGAGCGGACAGAAGGGCCTGCGGGTGCAACACCTGCTCACCGCCTGCGTCGACGAGTTCTCCGAGAACGAAGACCTGCCCAACACCACCAACCCCGACGACTGGGCCCGCATCTCCGGCAAGAAGGGCGAGCGGATCGTCTACATCCGCACGCTGGTCTCCGGCAAGCAGGGCACCGAGGCCGGCCGTTCGATCGACACGGTCGCCAACACCGGCCAGTACCTGTAGGGAACGTCTGGAAAGGGCCGCGCGGCCGTCCG